>DSBB01000296.1 GCA_011046175.1 Candidatus Hydrogenedentota bacterium
CCCATTCCCTATATTGATACAGGTTGCGATTACGTTCATACCTTTACATATTCCAACGCGGACGTTGCCCGCAACCCAAGTTCCGTCATTGCTGGCAACGCTGGCAATCTTGTTTTCCAGATTGCCGCGTCGGGCTGACGCCCTCCTCGCAACGATGAAAAGTTGAGCGTACGGCACAGTTCAACTTCTTGTTCTTGATCTTTTTTTTCTGTTCTATCAAGTACTACTCTATAATTATACCTGTTGCAAGATAAAAATAACAGTTCCTCACGAAATTTTGCATCCGTAAATGCTGAAACGCAACGGCGACCGGGAGAGTTCCGTCTCACTCCCCCCGGCCATTCTTCTGGGACAGCCCCTGTTTCCGCAACATTTCAGTGCCGACATATTTGGTATCGCCGGAAAACAGCATCACGCCTGTTACGATATTCCGTGAAAAATATTTTCCTGCCCAATGCCACAATGTGGTATAATTAAGAAAATCAAAGCGCGAATTGTGTTACTCTATACAAGGAAGTGAGCGAAACATGACCAATGAAGAGGCAAAGCGCTTATACGAGGAGGCAGTTCGGCGTTAT
This sequence comes from Candidatus Hydrogenedentota bacterium, assembly GCA_011046175.1. Classification (GTDB taxonomy): domain Bacteria; phylum Hydrogenedentota; class Hydrogenedentia; order Hydrogenedentales; family CAITNO01; genus SLFT01. The sequence continues at coordinate 579 of DSBB01000296.1, forward strand.
GATGGCAGGGATTTTGCAGGAGCGCTGGAACTGCTTGGCCGTGTGGAGTCGGAACGGCCCAACAGCCGGCATATCATTTATCACAGCGCGTTGTGCCTTGCCGCCTTGGGTCGCGTGGACGCGGCGCGCATTTGCCTGAAGAAGCTGGAGGGACGCATAGACCCCAATTCGCTGGAACGGCTTGAAAAGGAGATTGCCGACGCAACACCCGCGAAATCGGAAGAGGTTGCGGCGGCAGGGGGACTGGAGGACAGCGCCGCGCCGCCGCCGGAGGGCAGCGAAAATATATTTGTTGTTCAGGCGGTGTATCCCATATCCACAGAGGAATGTTCTGTCGTGGGACGCGTGAAGAAGGGGGTTTTTCATACGGATGACATTGCGAATGTCGTAGGCGCCGAGGGCGCCTTGCTGCCGGCGCCCATCATGCGCATAGGACCTGCGGATACGCCGCTGCTGCTTGCGCGTGAAGGCCAGCGCTCGGTGATGGTGTTGCGCATAGACCCCAACCAGATTAGTTCCGGCACTTCCATTATTTGCGAAACGCGCCGCGCCGCCCACGCGGTAACCATGGTGGCGCCGTCAAAATCATCCAAAAAAGCGTCGCTGCTGGAACGTCCCGCGGAACTCGCGCCGGTGGAGAAGCTTATGAAGCAGGGGGCGTATCGTGAGGCGGAACATTTGCTGAACGCCTATACGGCGCAGCATCCCACCAGCATTGTGGCCAAACGCATGCTTGCCCAGGTATATCTTGAATCTGATTCCCCATTGCGCGATCCCTCGAAGGCGCTTTATCTTATTCGCATGGTTTACCAAGCGGGCGGCGCGGAAGACCCTGTTGTTACGAACTTACTGGCGCAGGCTCAGGCGGAAACGGGCGACCCGGAAATGGGGCTTCGCTTTCTGGAACGCCTGTACGCCTCGACGCTGGATGTGGAGGCTAAACAGGCGTTGGCGCAACGCATCCACGGCTTCAGAAGCAAATACGGGCTGGGTGAGGTGTGGGAATTTGCGGACGCTTATGGAGACGTTATTTTTGAATCGCACAATTCTTCTGAGGCTGTTCGCGCCATACTAAACGGTGTTGTGCCCCTTGATGCGGGGTGCCGCCGCAACCATGTGGGCAACTTCGAGCCTGTGGAAACCACCCTTGCGCCCCTTTACCCCGAGGTGGCCGCCTTATACAAACCGCAGCAGACCCAGCAATCGAGCCCCGTCTTCATACTGATTATGGCTTTTCTGATTCTCGGCATCATTGTGGCCTGGTTTCTTCCCAGCCTTCTGAGGATGATGCAGTAGCGGATGTCTGTCCTGCGGTTATCCCCGCACCACCAGCACGCGCGACTGATAAGGGGCAATATCCAGGTCGTCCGGCGCGGCGTCCGCAAGAATCGCCGGCGTTTCCGGGTCCCACCATGCCGCGGCGCCCGCTGCCGCCACCCGCATCGCTGTTTTAATTCTGTGTTTTCCTTCATTGGTAATAAGGTAAAAGTGGGCGTCGTCAATAACAACGTGCCGATAGCGAATATCAGGACACGCCTGTTCGAGCGTCAAATCAGGGGGCGTTACCTCCGCCAGTTTTTTCAAGAGCATGTCCTTGTCCGCGGCAACGGGAATATCAGCAATTGCGTCTTGATAGGCCAGCGCCCTGTGTGTTGCCATCAGCGGCTCGATTGCGTCCCGAACGCCGTCCTGCATGGTTTCCTCGCCGTCTATAATCAACATCTTGTAATGCGCGCCGCCAACGGCAATCCCCTCTCCGTCCACCGTTGCCTGCCGCAGCAGCGTGTCGCCGTCAAGATAGTTGAAATCGCGCTGATGTTCAAACAGCGTCCTGGCCGCTCTCCAAGGGAGATAAGTTGCGGCGGCGAGCACGGCGATATCGCAAACATGAGTTCCGGCGCCGTTTAGCCACGATATGCGGCGGCAGTAATCCGCATAGGGTTTGTAACGGTTCCACCATGCGTTGTTCGGCCCCACGTCCGGCGGTCTTTCGTTGCGTCGCTCGCCCCGGATCGAATAGTAGAACGCGTGCGGCGACAACATGTCCACACCGCGCACGAGCAGCCAATCGGTCAGCCAGCGCATCTCCTCCCAAGTGAATTCCCAGCCGTATGCGCCAAAACACTCATTCAGGTTGCGCGCGCGGCCGTAATTGATTTTTGCCGAAGAACCGCACTTGCCCATGGTGGAGTGGGCGCCTTCAAGAGACTTGTCCTGAAAAGGCTCGAGATAACGCCATACCACGTCCTGCCCCGGTATGTGGAAATGCTTCAACACGCCAATATCCATGGAACCCGCCGGATGACCCGTCAACGCGATATGATGCGCGTCGCACCATTCGCTGTACTGCTTGTAATAGACTTGTTCGAGACGGGCGTTCACGGCGCGGGCGAAGTCGCGCCGGCGGCGCGGCGCTTCCGGTGCGTCCTCCTCCCACAGCGCCGCCAGATAAGGCCGGAAATCATAGCCCAGAAAGGCGTCGAGGAACGCTTCAAAATCCCATGTCCACGGCTTTACGCCCCTCTTGTGGCCGCGCCCCAGCACGTTGGGTTCATCGGTAAAGATGGCAATGATTGTTTTGCCGAAATGCGCGCCCAGCCGTTCATAATGTCGGTCGTGGGTCAAATGCAGGAAACTGGCAACCGCCTCGGGGTTCAGAATGTCGGCTGCGGGCGGGGCGCCCGGTTCACCGTCGTCCGTGCCGAAATGGACGCCGCGAATTGCGCCCAAGGACCGGGTGTTTACATACACATAGTCCGCGTCCTGATGCACGATAACTTCATCGGGCCCAAGCGCGGGACGTTTCCGCCGTTCCAAAGCGCGCGCCGCGTGGCGCGGATTTGCCGCGACCACCCGCCCCGCGCAGGAGCCCGAGGGATACATGCCTTCATCGTAAAGGATGATGCGCATGTCCCGCGCCGCCGCATGTTCCACGCAACATTGCAGCATATCCAGCCACGGTTCGGACATAAAGGCAAGCGTTTCGGGCAGTCCCATGCGCGCATGGGGAACCACGCCGTAAACGCCGTGCGCGGCGAAATCATCCATCTGCCGGCGCAGTTCGTCTTCATTCAGGTCGTCATTGAGAAACCAAAAGGGAATGAGCGTATAGTCCCGTGGGGGATTGACAAAACGGCGGAACAACGCGTCCGGGCTGTTTGCGGCAGATGCGCTGGGCGCCTGAACCGCGCCCAGCGCGGACGCGCCCGCCGCCGCAACGGTGGCGTTCTTGAGGAAATCGCGTCGAGATTGTCTGTTCATGGACATACCTTTCAACAATGATTCGCTACGGCGGATTCTTGAAGCGGTATATGTCGGACCGGCAGTTGCCCCGGGTTAAGGGGCGGCGAGAAAATCCCTTTTAATGCGGGTAATGCGCGTCATGGACAGCCCCGGCATCGTGCGGGTATCGCCCGCGCAATACGCCAGCAGCGCATGGGCGTCCGTAAACGTGATTGCAGTATAACAATACCATCCATGCGGATTGTCCTCAAGGGTGTGGCGCACGCGCCACGTATTGCCGTCATCATCGGAAAGAGCCAGGGTCAACGGCGTCCGCTTGCCTTTCAGCGCTTCCTCAATGCCGCTGTGATCGTTCCATGCGAGCAGTATGGTGTCGGAACCCGGCAGGGTTTTGAACGATCCCGGCGACACGGGCGTGCGCAGTTCCGTCGGCGCCGCCTCGCTCCAGGTAACGCCGTCGTCCGCTGAATACGACTTGTAGAACACGCCGCTGCTGTTGCGCAGCAGCATGAAAATCCTGCCGTCGGACAATTCCAGAACGCCCGGCTCCTGAAACCCGGTGGCGATTGTTTCAGGCGCTTCAAGCGTGGTTTCGGAGGGGCGCCATGTATGCCCCGAGTCATCGGAAAGAAAGCATATCACTTTACCCCTTTGTGAAAAGCGTTCTCCTTTGAGCGCGTGCCGCGCCGCCGGGATTATCAGGCGTCCGCCGCTCGTTTGGATGACACGGTCATTATTCACCACATAGTACCCGACAGGGTCGGGGACGCACTCGACCGGAGCGCTCCACGTGTGCGCCTCATCATGGGAAAACCGCACAAGGGGACGACAGTCGTCTTCGGCGTTTTTCCGAAGATAAAACAGGGCTATCGGGCCTTCGCGCAGCCTCAGCAACGATACGGACATGACATTCATATCGCCTTCATTGGGAAGCACCACTTCGTCCTGGTCGGTCCAGGTGCGCCCGCCGTCCCCGGAACAGCGCGACGCCAAGCAGGCTTCCGAATGGTCGCTGGAACCGCCCACGAACCGCGTGTACACAAACAGAAGGCTGCCGTCGCGGCGCCGGATAAAATCACCCTCGGAATTGCGTGGATTACTCGCGGACGGCGGCAGTTCAAGCACCGTCTCAACGGCGGCGTCCGGATGTTGCGCGGACACGGCAACGGCGAACATCGCCGTCATGACAACGATAATCTTCATGGCGAAATCACCTTCTTCAATATGGCTGTCAAGTCAGCGGTCAAAAAGGGTTTTTCCAGAACAGGACAGCCTGTTTTCTCAAGGAAAAGGCGCGTTTGATAATTCATCGTGTCGGCGGTTATGAACACAATGCGTCCGGCGAGTTGCGGAAAACGCTCCTTAATGTGCGCATAAACGTCCGCGCCGCTTAACGCTCCGGAGAGGAGATAATCCAACACCACCGCGTCATACGTGTTTTCCGCCAGTTTTTCCATGGCTTCCACGCCCGAAGAGACGGCGTCAGTCAGATAGCCGCGCATGTACAATGCCGTCTTCAGCAGGTCAAGCAAATCCGCCTCGTCATCCACCACCAGCGCCCGGCATGGGGAGGCGGGCGCCGGCCCCTGTCCAGGCTCAATGCCGCGGGCAAGGGAAACCTTTTCTGTCAACAACGGCAATTGCAAGACCATGCACGCGCCGTCCGGTTCGCCGCGAATGGCCGTAGAAAGCGTCAGGCTTCCCCCGTAGTCATTGGCAACCGCCCGCGCCAGCGTAAGCCCCAGCCCCACCGCGCCCTTGTCCCGCTGTGTCGTGAAAAACGGTTCAAATATTCGGTCTCTGAATTCCGTCGGGACGCCGGGACCGTCATCCGCCACGCGCAGCCGCGCCGCGTCCCCCTTTACTTCAAGCGTGCATACCACCTTTGATTCCGCGGCGCGTAACGCGTTGTCAATCAGGCTCAAAATCACCTGCGTCAGTTGTTCCGGCACACATTCAATGGCGGCGGGTTGTTCCGTAAGCCGCCATTCGATGAGAGCGCTTTGCGACGGAGCGAGCATCGGCCGCACCGATTCTCGCACGAGCAGGGAAAAGTCCGTTGTCCGGCGTTCCATGGGCGTGCCCTTGCCGAAAGCGAGCAGCTTTTCCACGATATCTTTACATCGGACGGCGTTGCGCAGTATGCGGTTAATCGCCTCTCCGGTCTGTTCCGTCGGCAGACCCTTTGCCATGACTTCGGCAAAACCAAGGACGACGCTCAACGGATTGCGCAGCTGATGCGCCACCGTCACCGCCACCTGCGCCGTCAGAGAAGAGCGTTGTTGCGTGATGATCTCCGTTTCGAGCTGTTTTTGAATCTGGTGGCGTTGCGTCATATCGTAAACGCAGCACAATGCGCGGCTGATATTGCCGCTTCTGTCCGGAACGGGCAGCATTATCAACATAAACCAGCGTGTTCCCTCGGGGCCGGTATAACAGAATTCCTCCGTAAAAAACCGCCCTGTCTCAAAGGTCTGGCGACAGGGGCAGCGATGCTTCGCGCCATAGCGTCCACGGTACAGGAAACAGCACAGCGGTTCCTTGTTGTCATATTCTTTCAGGCCCAGCGTTTTAACCGCGTCCGAGCTGTACGTTATGGCGCCGCTTTCATTCAACATCTGCAAGGGAAACGGTATTGCGCCCAGCAGGCAATCTTCCACATAGCGTATATCGTCGTTTATTTTGTCCGTTTCCGGCATGTCCGTTTCCAGACAGAGCGCCGCGCCCGAGCGGACGCCGGCGCTGTCGAAAAGCGGCTGCACATGAAAGAACGCCTTAATTTTGTTCTTCCCGTTGACCAGCGTGCCGGCAAACGATTTGAGTTGTTTCCCCGCTGATTTATGCCGCAACGCGGTGCGCATGCGTCCCGCCGTCTGCGTATTGCATAGCGCCAGCATGTCCCGACCGGCAAGGGATTCGGGAGTAACCCCGAGACGCCGCGCAAACGCCAGATTTGCCGTTTCAATAAATCCCTGTTCGTTCAACAGCGCCAGAGGATGAACGACGGCCTCCACTATCATTGCGCTCTTTCGGCGTTCCGCCGCCACCATTTCCCGCGCATGTTGGGTGCAGTATTCATTCAAATAGGCTTCATGAATATCGGCAGATTCCATAATGAAATCGTATACTTCCTTGTCCGAAAGCCCTTTTACCTTGTTCAGGCAAAAGGCAATCGTTTCATTGCGGCAATGACGAAATGCGCGCCTCGCCTCGTCCACACCTCTGCCGTTGTTCTGAAAGTAATCCACCGTTTTGGACGCCCACTCTCCGGCGCGATACGGCTTGCCGCCGCAATAGGCGGCCTGGTTTATCAACCACATGTTGATGATTGACCGCAATTTTTTTTCGTCCGCCGCTTTCAGATACGCAACAAGATGGTCAGTCAGCGCCTCAAGACGTTGTTCCACAAAAGCCGCGAGCAGCTTTCCCTGAGATTTTTCCATAAGCAGTCGCTTTCTACGTGTTGACGCAATTCGCGCCGGAACAAGGACTTATGGGTCTACTATATATTAACGAGGGGTTTCCCTACAGCCCGGCGATCATGAAATTCTGCGTTGAAAACCAGCGAAAACATAATGCGCGGTTACAACAACGCGATCACTTCTTCCTGAGTGCGGCATGCTGCGAGCGCCTTGAAGGCGTCCGGATTGCGCAGGGTAAGCATTACCTTCGCGAGAAGGCTCAGATAGGTCTTTTCGGCGTCTTTCGGCGTGGCAAACAAGATGATAATGTGAACCGGGCGGTTGTCCAGCGAGGCGAAGTCAATGCCGTCGGGGGCAATGCCCAGCGCAATTGTCGGTTCCGTCACTTCCGGAATGCGCACATGCGGCACGGCGACGCCGCCGCCGATGCCCGTGCTTTGCACCGCCTCGCGCTCATATACGGCCTTCCGAAACGCTTCACAGTCGGTGATGACCGGGTTCCGGGAAACCGCCTCGATTAGAATCTCCAAAGCGTCATGCTTCGAGGCGTTCGCCGGGATAATCCGTATCTGCGACTTGTCAATAAAATCAAGCGTTGTTGTCATTACAGTAAGGCACTTTATATTTTCTCGGGTTTACCATATTGCCGAATGAGCCACCGCCACGCGCCACCGGTATGGCGATGCCTGCTTGCGGGCACCTTTAACCATGTCCGTTTTTCACGTTGCAAAAGCCAACCCCTCGATATTATTCCGCATGCGGCGCAACGCCTCGTCAAGCTGTTCGTCTTCAACCGTCAGCGAAAAGCGAACGTACCCTTCGCCGTTTGTGCCGTAAGCGGCGCCGGGCGCAAGCACAACCGCGGTCTTTTCAAACACGAAATCACAAAATTCGGAGGAGGAGAACCCTTCCGGGACGGGCGTCCAAAGATAAAACGTTCCGGCGGGGGGCTCGTACCGCCAGCCCAAGTCGCGCAATGTTGCCAGCACTTTTTCGCGTCGCTGCCCGTAAATATGCAGCATTTCGACGATAAAATCATCGCAGTTGTCCAGCGCCTCAATGGCCGCGTACTGTATGGCGTTAAAGACGCCGCTGTCCGTATTGGCCTTGGATGTGGCCATGGCCTTCACAATGTCGGGATTGCCGCAGGCCATGCCAATGCGCCAGCCGGTCATATTGTACGGCTTGGACAAAGAATTAAGTTCCACGCCAACCTCTTTGGCGCCGTCCGCGTTCAAAAAACTGCGCCTGTCAACGCCAAACACCACTTCACTGTAGGGGTTGTCGTAGCAGACGGCGATATTGTAGTTTCGGGCGAAAGCGACCAGGTCGGCCAGAAATCCCGGTGTTGCCACGGCGCCCGTCGGATTATTTGGATAGTTCAGATAAAAAGCCGTTGCGCGTTTTGCCACGTCCGCGGGAATGGCGTCCAAATCCGGCAGGAAGTTGTTTTCCCCTTTCATGGGGACGGGATGCGGCACGGCGCCGACGAACCAGATGCTTGGTTTGTAGCCCGGGTAGCCCGGGTCCGTTACCAGCACGAGGTCGCCGGGATTAATCACGCCAAGCGCGAAATGGTGGCATCCCTCTTTCGAGCCGATAAGCGCCACGATTTCCTTTTCCGGGTCAAGCGCCACATGGTACCGGCGGCTGTACCATCGCGCCACCGCTTCCCGGAACGCCGCCATGCCCCATTCCTCATCCGTCGGATAGCGGTGGTTCGCCTTGTCGCGGGAGGCCTTCGCGAGCGCTTCCACAACATTTCCCGGGGTCGCCTCCACCGGATCGCCTATGGCCAGACTAATCACATCCACGCCGCGCGCGCGCGCCTCATTGATCTTGTTGCGCAAGGTCATGAATAGATAGGGTGGGATTTTACTCAGTCGTTCTGCTGTTTGCATGACGTTCTTTCTGCGGTTGCAGTTCTATCGGGAACAGGTTTTTATTACGGATTTTTCAAGCCCTTTACGCGACGGTGTGCCCGCATCCGCCGGTTCAGCCCTTCATTTTCGGGTGATTATATAGTTCCGGTTCGCCCCTGATCAAAACGGTCACGGCAAACGCCTTGATTCAATGTTTGTCCGTTGAGTATTATACCGCATCAACATGGCCGCCCTCCATCCCTTCGGCGTCCATGCGACACGGATAAGCCGACGTAGCTCAGTTGGTAGAGCAGCTGACTTGTAATCAGCAGGTCGGGGGTTCGATTCCCTTCGTCGGCTCCATATCAAAAACCCCGTGCAACCCCTGTAAACATTGCTTATAACGCATGTTACAGGGGTTGTTTTTTTCAACTCAGGCGGGTTACATAAACATAATAAGCGCCGCGGGAACCGCCGCGGTCATCGGCAAACCATGTTTTCAGGCGCGCGCCGCCGGCGCGTAGGGGCGTCTCAAAGACCGCGGCGTGGGCGTCCGGCGTTACGGGCCGGGTCAGTTCCACCGCGCCGATTTTCAGCCGGGCGCGGGTAACGGAAACGGCTTTGCCGCCGGCGACAACGCCTGTAATCGGCGCGTCCGCCTCTTCCGGCCAACGGCGCAAAGCAAAACGATACATCCCGTCTTCGGCAATGCGCACCGCCCACTCGCCGTTACCGCCGCGTCCGTTGAGGATGTGCGGCTGGTTCCAAGGTATTTGCTCGATTGGCGCGTGCCAGTCCATGGCGGTAAGCCGGGCGGGATTCTCCCGCGCCGCGCCGAGGACGGTCTCACAACAGGCGTCAAACCGCTCCGACACATCCGTCCACCACGCTTCGTAGACACTGCGCAACGTGGCGACAACGGCGGGATGCCTACCGGCAATATTTTCGGCTTGCCCCGGATCGGCGGTTATATCGAACAGCTGTTCCCCGTTGATCAACCGCCAGCGCCGGGTCATGACGGCGCATTGACGCCACTTTTCCGGATATTCAATCCGCTGGGAGTCCACCACCAGCGCGCGGTCGGGCCACACCGCACTCGGTTCCAACAGCAAGGGCGCCAGACTTGCGCCGTCATAGCGGACATTTTCGGGACGCTTCAGCGCGCACAGGTCAATCAACGTGGGCATGAGATCAAAATGCGCCGCGAGTGCGGCAATATCCGTACCGCCCGACAGCCCGGCGGCGGGCCAGCGCACAAAACAGGGCACGCGATGGCCGCCGTCAAACGCGCTGCCCTTGACGCCCTTCATGCCCGCGTTAAATCCTTTGCCGTCGCGGTATCCTGCGGCGGTTCCGTTGTCGGTCATGAAAATGACAAGGGTATTCTCCTCTATGCCCAACGTTTGCAGGTGGCGTTTCAGCCGTCCCATATTCTCGTCCATATTGGTTATCATTCCATAGAAGGCCGCCATGTCGCCTTCGACGCCCTTCTCGAGGTAAGGCCGGCTGTATCGGGGGTCAACATTGTACGGGCTGTGCGGCGCATTCGGCGCAATGTAACAGAAAAAGGGCCGGTTTTTATGTTGTTCGATGAAGCGGCGCGCCCCTTCAAACCAGACATCCGTGCAATAACCCGTGAAACGTTCCGGCTTCCCATTATGAAAATAGGTGTCGTCAAAATAGTCGTTGCCCCAGAAGTCCGGCGTCTGTCCCACGCCGCCGCCGCCGTGCGTCAGCGTCTCCTGAAATCCGCGGTCCTGAGGCCGGTACGGATAGTTGTCGCCCAGATGCCATTTCCCGAATATGCCCGTGGCATAACCGTTTGCGGAAAACACATCCGCCATGGTAACTTCGTCTTCGCGCAGCAGCGAGCGGCCCATGACCGTGTGCCATACGCCGACGCGGTTACAATCGCGACCCGTCATCAGCGCCGCGCGCGTGGGGGAACAGGTGGGACTGACATGAAAGTTGGTGAAGCGTACGCTCTCGGCGCACATGCGGTCCAAGTGCGGCGTCTCGATGACGGGATTGCCGAGACAGCCCAAGTCGCCATATCCTTGGTCGTCGGTCAGCACCAAAATAACATTGGGACGCTTGGCCGCACCGTCCGTTATGCCGACAGCGCCCGCCGGGCGCGAACAGGCGGCGGCCGCCGCGCCCAAGGACATGACCTTTATGAACTCACGCCGGGAAGCCGCTGCCAGGCTCATTGGAGTTTCCTCCTGTCGTTATGTCGGCATGGCTCAGGAATCTGCCGAAATGCCGGTCAATCTTGGAAACATGATGCATAATCCAGTCTATCACGAGTACTTGGGTGCGGAAGAGCAGGAAGGTTGGGTGACTGTCCAAATTTTTTTCGATCTCCCTCTTAAAATTGTCAAAGTATTTTCGGAAACGCCTGTGCTGATCCACTTGAAGCGGCAGAAAAGGGTATTTATGCGCGGCCATGCATCTTTCTTCCGCGGCAAAATGGTGGACAATATAGTGGTCGAGAAATTCGACCACCTCGTGTATTTTTGAATAATTGCGGTCCCGGCGCACGGCTTCCACGAACCCGGCCACCCGCCGGAACAGTTCCTGATGCTGCGCGTCTATTTCCGTTTCGCCTATGGACAGCGAATCATCCCATGCAATCCGGAGGTCCACTTCGCCGGTGCCTTCATGATAACCCGTTTCAAGAAAACGTTTGCAGCGGTCGCGATAGGCCAGGGCGACCGTGTCGCCGGGCGCCATGCGCAGGCATTCGGAAAGCAGTTCGAGCGCGCGGGACGCTTCCTTGAAATGATAATAAGCCAGCGCCTCGCCGAAAAGCGCTTTCGTCGCGCGTTTGGCGTCGCGCTGCTCGGGCGGGTCTGCGTCGAACACTTCATATACCGACTGAGGCTGCCTTTTCCCCTTCACCATGACGCGGTCAATGAAACGCGTGTCGTGGCGCGCCGCGTCGCGCAGGCCGTAATAGGTGTGCTCGCTGATGAGCAGCGGCGCGCCGTACCGCTTGGTCATTCCCTCGATGCGCGCGGCAAGGTTGACGGCGTCGCTGATGACCGTGCTCTCCATGCGGTCGCGCCCCCCAATAATCCCCAACATCATCAGTCCCGTATTGAGCCCGATACCGATGCGAATGGGTTGCATCCCTGCCGTTTCCCGTTCCTTGTTGAACGCGCCCAGTATTTTGAGCATTTCAATGGCGCCGCGCAACGCGTCGTCGGCGTTTTCCGGAAACAACGCCATAATCCCGTCGCCAATGTATTTGTCAATGATTCCTCCATGCCGGGCAATGGCCGGTTCCATCCGGTTCAAATAATCATTGATGAACGCGAAATTCTCTCGGGGCGTCATTTCCTCCGACAAGGCGCTGAAATCGCGTATGTCGGCAAACAGTATGGTCATGGTTTTTTCCACGTGGTCGCCCAAATCCACGTCGGTAATGCTTTCCCTGCCCATCAGCCCCAGCGCTTCTTCGGGTACAAAGCGGCTGTACGCCGCAATAACGGCATCCATAGCGCTGTTCTGAGGGTTGGACACATCATTGTGAGGATCAGGCATAAACGGGGTTCCTTATCATCGCTGCGCACACTATACCATTGTTTTCGGCAATAAATAAACGGCGTAGAACAGACAGAGTTGCAATCGTTGATTCAGGCGGCTACCATGTATGGAGCGCTTGGGTGCATGAATATCGGGAGATGATATGGTGAATACAACAGGCGTAACGCGCAAGACTGTCCAGAAACAACTTGTCAACGACATATTCCTGCGGGCCGGAAGGCCGCTTACGGCGCGCGAGGCGCATGATCTTGCGCGGGTGGCGCGTCCCCGCATCGGCATCGCCACAGTATACCGCGCTATCCGCCGCATGGTCGAGGCAAAGGAACTGCGGTTGGTGGTTATTCCCGGGGAAGCGGCCTATTACGAAAGGTCGGGAAACGGCCACCATCATTATTTTCATTGCTGCGCGTGTCAAAAAGTGTATGTGGTTCAGGGATGTCCCGGTTCTATGAAAGCGCTGACGCCGGCGGGCTTTGTCCTCGAACGCCACGACTTGGTATTGCACGGGAAATGCAAGACGTGCGCGGCACGACGTTGAAATCCAGCGATTACGGACGTAGAACCGTCATCCGCCGGTTTCTCATCCCATGCGTCCCGCACATTCTGCTTGTCCCGCTCAAAAAACAGCGTTGCGGCGCCTTGAATCCCCAGCCTCCATCTGGTAGTCTTAACCCGGAAGTTTCACCGGGTTAACCGAAAAGGAGGAAAACAGCCATGCGTAATGTGCTCTATGGAATTGTATTGTTCCTGATTGCCGTGAATGCCCTTGCGGAAGGACTGCCCGACCCGGAGAAACCGGGGCCTTATCCGGTGGGCGTGACCACCATTACCTTGGTGGACCACAGCCGTACCGATCCGGCAAGCGACGGGCCGCGCTCGCTGATGACGGAGATTTGGTATCCGGCTTCGGACGAAGCGCGCGGGCTGCCGCCGAACCGATTGAGCGATTTTTTCCTGAAAGGTCGCTCGCCCGAACTGGCGCTGCTGCTATTCGCCGGATTCGGCGTGGAGCTGGACGAGGCGGACAAGACCTTCCAGAATTTCGCCGCCCGCGACGCGCGCATCGGCGACGGCGTATTTCCGCTGCTCCTGTTCTCGCACGGCAACGGCGGCCTGCGCATGCAGAACGCCTTCTGGTGCGAGCATCTCGCCAGCCACGGCTACATCGTAATGGCGCCCGACCATACCGGCAATTGCGCGATTACGTTTGTGAACGGCGAACTCGTACTATTCGACAACACCCGCGAGGGACGCGAACGCTCCTCGGGGGACAGGCCGAAAGACCTGTCCTTTCTCATTGACGAAATGGACAAGATGAACAAGGGC
>DSBB01000377.1 GCA_011046175.1 Candidatus Hydrogenedentota bacterium
GATAAGGCTGCTTGCGGAATACCTCGAATCAAAAGGGCTGGACGTTGTGGTTACCCGGGAACCCGGCGGCACGCCGCTGGCCGAGCGCATTCGCGATTTGCTGCTCAATCGCGGCGAAGAAACGGTAACGCCTTTAACCGAACTGCTTTTGTATGAAGCGGCGCGCGCGCAGCATGTGCATTCCGTGGTGCTTCCGGCTCTGGCGCGGGATAAAGTTGTGCTGTGCGACCGTTACGCAGACTCTACGTCCGCTTATCAAGGCGCGGGACGGCGTCTTGCGGGAGATTTTATCACGTTGCTGAACCGCCTTGCCGCAGGCGCCGCATGGCCCAATCGGACGTTTATCCTTGACATGCCCGCTGAGGAAGGATTGCGGCGCGCGCGCGAGCGGGGAAGCGACGACCGGATGATGGCGGAGGGACTGGCTTTCCACAAGCGTATTCGGGAAGAATTTCTCGCCCTTGCGCGCCGCGAACCCGACCGCATCACCGTGATTGACGCGACCGGTTCCGTGGCGGAAATCCAGAACGGTCTGCGCAGTCATGTTGACCGGTTGCCTGAAATCGCCAAGGCCGGGAAGTCAGGCGCGCGCAGGAAGGACCCGGCGGCGCCATGAGCTTCAACCGCATCAAAGACCAGCATGTGGCCATAAAACTGCTGCGCGGCATTGTCTGCGCGGACCGCGTGCCGAGCGGGCTTTTGTTCTGCGGTCCCTACGGCGTGGGCAAACGCGCCACCGCCCTTGAATTTGCCAAGGCCGTTAACTGCCGTGACAGCAAAGACGACGCCTGTGATGAATGTCTTTCCTGCCGCAAAACCATGCACGGCAATCATGCCGACGTAATAGTCGTCAGGCCGGTGAGCAAGTCGCGGGTCATCAAGGTGGAGAATATTGAAGACGTCATTGAAAGAACCATGTTTCGTCCCTTCGAGGGGGGGCGTCGCGTATGCGTGATTGAAGACGCCGACAGGATGAACGAAGCGGCCCAGAATCATTTTCTGAAAACGCTGGAAGAGCCGCCGAGTCAAACCGTCTTCGTTTTGCTGACGGAGTGGCCCCGCCTTTTGCTGCCCACCATACGCTCGCGCTGCCAGAGCATACGGTTTGGCGCGCTAAAACTCGGCACCGTGGCGGACATCATCATAAGGGAAAATGAGTTCACCGAGGAGCAGGCCTATGCCATCGCCGCCCTGTCGCGCGGGAGCATTTCCCGGGCGCGCGACTTGGTAAAGAAGGAGCGCCGGGCCGTTGTGCTGGACATGGTGCATCGCCTGGCTCTGGGCGAAGACCCGCTGCTGGTCAGCGAGGCGTTTGCCGCCCATATACAAGATACGGAGAAGGCCATTGAACAGGCCGTGAAAAAAGAAGCGCGGCAAGAGGCGGACAACGATCCCGCCGGCGAATCCGGTCCGGATACGGAGGCCATTGAGTCGCTGGTGGCGGGACTGGTGCGCGGCGAATTGTTCGAGTACCTGGTTCTTTTTGACGCATGGTATCGTGATGAACTGGTGTTCGGCGTGTCCCGGGACACGCAACTCGTTTACAATCGCGATTATCTGCAAAAATTCAAAACGGATATAAATGTGGATAAACATGCCGCCAAACTCGACGGCATTAGGGAAACATGGAAATACATTGAGCGTAATTTGAATTCGCAGCGCGTATTCCGCGACCTGTTTTTTCTTCTCGCGTCTTGAGAAGTGCGCGCGGCGGACGCAACTTATGCTGTTACTACGGAGAGCCCGCACATGAATATAGCACGGATACGAATGCGAAAACCGCGCCGCGTTCTCCCTTTTTTATGCAATGACATTCCCCTTGACCGGGATGAGCCTTGCATCGTGGAAAGCGACCAGGGGCTGGAGTGGGGCGTATGCGTGCTGCCGCCGGAGCCGTGTTCGGCGCAAATTGCCGAAAAGATTTCCATGCGCGTGGCGCGCAAAGTCTCTATTGACGACAGGGAATCCTGCGCCGCGCTGGACAAAGAGGAGAAAAAGGCGCTGGAAGTCTGCAAGCGCCACATTGAGAAACGCGGCCTTCCCATGAACCTCGTGGACGCCGAGTATACGTTCGACCGCCACAAAGTCACTTTTTTCTTTACGGCGGACAATCGCGTGGACTTCCGCGAGCTTGTGCGGGATCTTGCGCGGGAACTGCACAGCCGCATCGAACTGCGCCACATCCAGGTGCGCGACCGATCTAAAGTCATAGGCGGGCTGGGCTGCTGCGGACGCGTCCTGTGTTGCGCAAGCTGGCTGGACGAATTTGTGCCCATAAGCATGCGCATGGCAAAGTGTCAGAATCTGTCGCTGAACCCCGGCAAGATAAGCGGCCAATGCGGCCGGTTGCTTTGCTGTCTGAATTACGAGAACGAAAGCTATGAACGGGGGGAGATGGGCGCGTCGAAGCCGCCGTCCCTCGAGGACGAGGAATACGACGAAGCGCAACTGGCCGCAATGGAGGACGATAAAAACAACAGGCCGGATAAATCCCGGTTCTTTGTCGCCGCGCCGCCGGTCGCGGAAGCCGCCCCGGACAGAAGCGAACCGCAACGGGAATCCAAGGGCGGTGGAAAGCGGAAGAACCGGAAAAAGAAAAAGAAAGGCAAGCACGGCAAAGGCGCGGGTTCCTGATGGGTTGCGTGGATACTCATTGCCACTTGCAGATGGCGCCATTTGACGGGGATCGCGTCCAGACGCTTGACCGTGCCTTGCGTTCGCTGGAATGGATCGTTGTCGTGGGCGATAATCTGGAAACGAGCCGCGCCGCATGGGCGATGAGCGGCGACCGCGTCCATGCGGTTGTCGGATGTCACCCCTATCACGCGGGCAGCTTCGATGATGCGGCGCTCGCCGGGGTGCGCGAATTGGCGCGGCGACCGCGCGTCGTGGCCATCGGCGAAACCGGCTTGGATTATTTTAATGAATTTTCGCCGCGCGCGCTGCAACGCCCCTGCTTCGAGCGACAGCTGGCGTTGGCGGCGGAACTCGGGCTGCCCGCGGTTGTTCACAGCCGCGCAGCCCATGCCGACACGGCGGCAATTCTCCGGGAACACGCGCCGCGTCTGAAGGGATGCGTCATGCATTGCTTCGGCGGCGACGCCTCTTTTGCCGGGCAATGCCTTGAACTGGGTTGTTACATTTCCTTTGCCGGCAATCTCACTTTTCCCAAGGCGTCGGCATTGCGCGAAGCGGCGTTGGCTGTTCCCGTGGACAGGCTTCTGGTTGAAACGGACGCGCCGTATCTGGCGCCGCAATGTCATAGGGGAAAGCGCTGCGAACCGGCCTATGTGACGCATACGCTCGACTGCCTGGCGTCGCTGAAAGGGCTGCCCGCCGAAGACTTGGGGGAACAAATCATTCTAAATGCCTGCGCCGTTTTTAATCTGCCGCGCGCGGCGCGTTGAAATGCGAATCAATAATCACAGCGCGAGCGGCGATCGCGTTTTTCGCCCGACAAGGCGAATACGCCGCATAGTAGGCGCAGGGCGGGAATCTGCACGATTATCTTGCGTTATGCCGCTTTAATCGGTCATCATATGTAAAGGGAGAAACGTTGTGTTTTTCCGTAACGCCGCTGAATGGGCAACAGATTGGCCGTCTGCTGTTGCCGTCACCCGATGGATCGCGTGATTGCGCAGGAGCCTTGCGACTGAAGCAATCCCCTCGCCGGAGTTCAACGCAAATAGCGTGATGGAAAGAAAGCAATGCAAAAGTTTATAGAAAAAGCGGAAGTGCTTATTGAGGCGCTGCCGTATATCCGGCAGTTCTTCGGCAAGACCGTGGTTATCAAATACGGCGGCGCGGCCATGCTTGACGCAACGTTGCGCTCATGCACCGCGCAGGATATTGTGCTCATGCGTTACGTGGGCATGAACCCGATAGTGGTGCATGGCGGCGGCCCCGCCATCAACAGCATGCTCAAAAAGCTCAACATCCAGTCGCAATTTACCGCTCAGGGGCTGCGCATCACCGACAGCAACACGATGGAAGTGGTGGAAATGATGCTGGCGGGCTCTGTGAATAAAGACATTGTGAATCTTCTGAATCACGCGGGCGGCGAAGCGGTGGGTTTGTGCGGCAAGGACGGACGCCTGCTGCATGCGCGCAAGGTCGCATCGCCCGGGGGCGAAGACCTCGGCCAGGTCGGCGAGATCACCAAGGTCAATACGAAAGTGCTCAAAGCGCTGTATGAAAATGGTATGATACCGGTTATAGCGCCCATTGCGACGGACAAAGAGGGCGGCTCGTGGAATGTGAATGCCGACACGGCGGCGGGCGACATCGCCGCGGCGGTGGAGGCGGAAAAGCTGGTGTTTCTGACGGACACGCCCGGATTGTTGCGCAATGTGAACGATCCCGAATCGCTGATACACCGGGTGCATTCGCGCAGCGTTGAGGAGTTGAAGAATAACGGCGTCATCGCGGGCGGCATGGCGCCTAAAATAGACGCCTGTTTGAAGGCGTTGGACTACGGCGTGCGGCGCACACACATCATTGACGGACGCGTGCCGCACAGCCTGCTTCTGGAAATTTTTACAGACAAGGGTCTTGGAACGCTGGTCAGCCACGACCTGCTCGACGGCATGGAAGGATAACAACACATGCAGAGCGCCTCCGATTATTTTCTGGTGGACATCATCTTCAAGGGCGGCATACTCATGTGGCCCATCATGATGTGCTCGGTGGTGGGGCTTGCCATCACGGTGGAGCGGTTCTTCGCGCTGCGCAGGGCCGATATAGACACCCGCGAGTTCATGGACATCATGCGTCAGGTGTTGCGTCAGAACCGCATCCGGGAAGCCATCGAAATCTGCGATGAAACGGAAGCGCCCGTGTCCCGCATCATGAAAGCGGGCATCTTGAAGCACAATCGCAGCAAGGAGGACATCCGCGAGGCCATCGAGGACGCGGGACGCTTCGAGATACCGCGCCTGGAAAGATACCTGTCCGCGCTGGCGACGTGCGCGAACATTGCGCCGCTGCTCGGGCTGCTCGGCACGGTGTCGGGCATGATCAAGGCTTTCGCGCAAATCCAGAACCTGCGCGGCCAGGTGAACCCCAGCGATCTCGCCGAAGGCATCAGCAACGCGCTGGTGACCACGGCGGCGGGGTTGACCGTGGCCATTCCCATGCTGGTGGTGTACAACTATTTTGTCGCTCGCGTGGACGGCATGGTCATCGAGATGGAATTGAGTTCCTCGGAATTGATCGAACTGCTCACGCGCCACCACGGCGAACGCGAGATTTAGCGCCATGAAGTTTCCCCGAAACAATGCGCGCAAGATACGCGCTTCGGTCGAGCTGACGCCGCTCATTGACGTGGTGTTCCAGCTGCTCATCTTTTTCATGCTCTCGTCCACCTTCATCGTGCAGACCTCCGTGCCCATCGAGCTGCCCAAAGCGGAAGGAGCGGAAAATCTGGAGAGCAAGAAGCTGACCATAACGCTGGTTTACGGCGAAGGCGGCCCGGAAGGCGGCGGCGAAGTGTACGCCAACGACACGCCCATTGTAAACTGGACGCAGCTGACGCGCCTGCTCGTGGAGCTGCGGGAAAGGGAAACCGATCCGCTCGTGCTGATACGCCCCGACGCTCGGGTTCCCACCGAACGGCTGGTGAAGGTGCTTGGCCTTGCCAACAGCGTGGGCATCAAGAATTACGGCATAGCCGCCGCGCCGCCGGAAGAGGAATAACATGGGTGTGTCGGCGCAAGACGACGCCACGCCGCGGGCGCAACCGGAAAGCGCCGACAGACTGCGCGATCGGCGCCTGAAGATTGCGCGGCGCGAAAAGCGGCGCTTCCGGTTGGCTTTTGCGCTGGCGCTTGCGTTCCACCTCTCCATGATCACCGTGTTCGAGATTGTCATTCCCTTCCCCAAGCATGACATGGAATTCTACAGCGTGAGCATTGTGTCGCGGACGTCGCCTGCGGAAACGTCCGGGACGGCGCGCGCAGGGGAACTGCTTGCGCTAAGCGGGGCGGCGCGCTTTGACGAGGAACTGCCCGAGGTGGCGTTGCCGGTTATCGAGTTCGCCGAGCTTGAACGGCTGCGCATCCGCTATGACGCTTCGGAGCCGTTGCCCGCTCTTGACGACTTTTTCGGCGCTCGCAAACCCGCCGACAGCTGGGCGCGGTTTGGCGGCGAGCTGCACCGGCTCGGGCGTTCCCTGCGCGAGTTGGCTTTGCCCGACGAAGACGCGCCCATGGGCGTCACAAGCAAACAAACCCATGCTCTTCGCCATCGTCCCGCGGAAGGGTTCGAGGCGTATATCGAGTGGAATACGCCGCCCCATGACCGCGAACTTCTTTTTGCGCCTCCCATGAAGGCGCTGTGGCGCGTCAATCCCTCCAAATTAAGGCGTCCCATCGAGATTGTCTTTAAGGTAAATCCCTCGGGCCGTGTTGTCAACGTGTGGAGTCCGATGATAGACGATGACGGCTTGATGGACGACATCCAGATGACCGTGCTTCAGTACCGGTTCGCGCCGGTGACCGATTATGACGATGAAGGGCCGGAGCGGCAAGCCCTCAAGGCGACGGAAGAACAATCGGGCGTGCTCTTTGTCAAAATGGCGGAGGGACAGCCATGATACAAATCGGGCTGAATACCGCCATTATCATTTACGGTTCCGTGATTGTCATCGGGGCGGTACTGCTGTATTTCATCAGCGAATTGCGGGCGGCGCGGGTTTATCGCGTATTGGAAAAGCAGTTTCTGTGGCGGTGTCCTTTCTGCGGGTTTTTGTATCTGGACGAAACCGCCGGCGATATTTCCCAATGCCCCCGTTGCGAAAGTTTCAACAGCGGCAGGGAAGCGCAGGATAGGGCTGTGATCGCCGCGAGGCAACAACGCCTTCCGACGCCGCCCGAACCGACAGGGATCGGCGATGACGCGCCGCGCCGCAATCCGTCGCGCCGCAAACGACACGGCAGCCGTCGCGGGCCCCGCCGCCGCCGATAAACCGTTTATCCAACCTTTTTTTAGTTAATGCGTCAGAAGTAATACAATAAGGATGAGAGCGTACGACAAAAAGGGCAGAGTAATACAGCGGCGGCATACGCCGTAAGGAAACGTCAACAGTAAAGGAATCCCCATGAAAATTACCTCTTATGGCGCGGCAGGAGAAGTCACCGGTTCAAAACACCTGCTCGAAGTCAATGGCGCGCGCATTTTGTTGGACTGCGGCATGTTCCAGGGAAGACGCCGGGAAGCGGACGAGAAAAACCGCAATTTCCCCTTTGATCCGGCGTCCGTGGACGCCATGGTGCTCAGCCATGCTCATATTGACCACAGCGGCGTGCTGCCCATGCTGCACCGGAAAGGGTACAAGGGACGCGTCTACACCACGCCCGCCACGCGGGACCTGTGCAGTGTGATGCTGCTGGACAGCGCCAACATCCAGAAACGCGACGCGGAATGGCTCGCCAAGAAGAAGCAGAGTTATGTGTCGCCCCTGTATGACGAAACGGATGTGTATGCCGTCATGAAGCGCTTTGCCTGCTTTAGTTATGAAGACCGGTTTGAAATAGCCCCGGACGTATTTGTCACGCTTTATGACGCGGGCCATGTGCTCGGTTCCGCCATGGTGGCCGTGGATTACAAGGAAAACGGCAGCGAACGGCGTTTTGTCTTCAGCGGCGATATCGGCAGGTACAACATGCCGCTGCTGGAAGACCCCTGGGAGCCGGAAGACGCCGACATCATCATGATGGAAAGCACCTATGGCGACCGCGAGCACGATCCGATAGAAACGCTGGAAGCGGAACTTGCCGAGGTGGTGCGGCGCACTTTCCGGCGCGGCGGCAAGGTGATTATCCCCAGTTTCGCTCTGGAACGCGCCCAGGAGGTGGTGTTCGCTTTGAAACGGCTTGAACTGGCGGGCGCAATCCCTGCGATGCCCGTGTATGTGGACAGTCCGCTTACGGCAAACATCACCGAGATTTTCCGATACCACACGGATAGCTTCGACGCGGAAACACAGCAGGTGCGCGACACGGGCGGCGATCCCTTTGAACTTGACCATATCGAATATGTCCGCAACACTGACGATTCCATGCGCCTGAACAGCATCACCGACCCGTGCATCATCATTTCCGCGTCGGGCATGTGCGAATTTGGGCGCATCCTGCATCATCTGCGCAACAACTGCGAAGACGAACGCAACACCATCGCCATTGTGGGATTCATGGCAAAGAACACGCTGGGCAGGCGCATTGTGGAGCGGCAGCCGGAGATAAAAATTTTCGGCGTCAAGCGTCCGCTCAAGGCCGAGGTGGTCAAGTTCAACGGCTTCAGCGCCCACGCGGGCCGCGATGAACTCATCCGGTTCGGGGAACGCTGCAAAGGCGCCAATCAGCGCGTCCTGCTGGTGCATGGCGAAGACACGTCCCTCGAGGCCCTGCGCGCCGGCCTCGCAGAACGGGACGTGCGAAACATCACCGTCATGGACGAAAAATTCACCTTGGAAGTATAAGCCGGAGACGGACACGCCTCTCTCACAGAAGCACAAAGCGGAGCGGAACATTGTCGGCGCCGCTTGCCGGCGGGCGGTTGCCGATTATCATAACTTTTCAACGGCGTACGATTTGATGTATGCTTAAAGACGCCGAAATTGATTATACTTGACAACAGGCGAAGGCGCTGTGTCTTGCGGGCAATGGCCGTACCGGGTCATATTGCCGAACAATTTGATTCATGCAATAGGAGGAGTCGTCAAATATGCTTTCAACACACACGTTTCCCTTGTTTGTGATGTTAGTGTCGGGGTTGGGTATCGCCGGCTGCTCGACATTGGCGGCGGAAGAAGCGCCGCCGTTACGGTTGGCGTGCCGTTTGGCCAACTACGGTCCCGATACAGGGACAGTCCCGAACAAGGGACAGCCCCTTCAGGATATCGCTCTGGCGCATATCCGCGACATGGGGCTGAAGTATGTGTTTTTGAGCATCCCCAAACCCGAAGAGGTGGACGGTGTGCTGGCGCAGTTGAAGGAGTATGGTCTCGAAGCGCTGGTGGTGCGCGGCGACACCGACCTGTCCACCGAGGAATCGGTGGCGGAGTTGGCGTCGCAGGCGGCGGTATGCGAACGGCTCGGGGCGCGGTACATGTTCCTGTCGCCGAAACGACACGGCGCGCCGAAAGAAATTGTGTATGAGCGGCTGCGCCGGGCGGGGGAAGCCGCGGCGAAGCATGGCGTGATTATCGCACTGGAAACGCACCCCGACCTGGGCACGAACGGCGGCATCCATGTGGAAACCATGAAGGCCATTGACCATCCGAATGTGCGCGTGAATTATGACACCGCCAACATCACCTATTACAACGAGAATACGGACGCCGTCGCCGAACTGAAAAAATGCATTGACTATGTGGCGACGGTGGAAGTGAAAGACCACAATGCGGAACTGGAAAGTTGGTTTTTTCCGGCGCTCGGCGAGGGCGTGGTGGATTTTCCGGCCATTTTTAATATGTTGCGCGCGCATGGCTACACCGGCCCGGTGACACTGGAAGTGGAAGGCGTCAAAGGCGTCGAGTGGAGCGTGGAAGACCGGAAGAAGGCGATGGAAGACTCGGTCGCGTATCTGCGCGGCATAGAAAATTTTGAATAATGCATCCAGCGCGGGCGTCGCCCGCGGCGCGGCGTTTTGCAGGACAGGCAAGACGGGCAGGACGCAAGCAATAACTTACAGTAATCACCGTCCTGCGCGTCCTACCTATCTTACCCATCCTACAAAACGCAACGCACACAAAACTTCTTGTTTTTGATTGCGGTTTCCAGCCGCATATATAACAACGGGGAGACATAACAGGCATGATGGAGACGCACGGTAGTTTACAGGGGCCGGACTATGCCATGATTGCCGGGTATTTTGTGTTGATGCTCGGCATCGGCGCGTATTTTTACCGGTACATGCGCGGCATCAAGGACTATTTCAGCGGCGGCAACAACATCCCGTGGTGGTTGAGCGGCGTGTCGTTTTACATGAGCAGCTTCAGCGTCGCCGCGTTCATCATTTATCCGTCGCTGTGCTACCGCCACGGCTGGGTCGGCGTCACGCTGCTGTGGGTGGCCGTGCCCGCCACACTGTTCAGCACATTGTTCTTGGCGCAGAAATGGCGTCGCGCCCGCATTGACAGCCCGGTGGAATATCTTGAGCAACGTTACAGTCCCATACTCCGGCAGTTGTTCACTTGGCAGGGCGTGCCCGTGAAGATCATTGACGACGGCATCAAACTGCTCGCCATCGGCAAGTTCATTTCGGTGGGGCTTGGCTTTGACATGACCTGGAGCATGGTCTGCGCGGGCGGCATCATGCTCATTTACACGTTTATGGGCGGCCTGTGGGCGGTGGCGGTGACGGATTTCGTGCAGTTCATCGTACTGACCGCCGCCATCATCATCATGTTCCCGCTGGCCTTTCACCGCGCAGGCGGATTTATGGCGGTATACAACGAAACGCCCGACAGCTTCTTTCGCCTGACTACGCCCGAATACGGCTGGGGCTATGTGCTGTTTCTGGTTGTCATGTACAGCCTCGCCTGGAGCAGCATCAACTGGCCGCTCATCCAGCGCTATTATTGCGTGCCCCGCGAGCGCGACGCCATCAAGGTGGGGCTCACCGTCATCGCACTGTACATCATCGGTCCGCCCATCATGTTCCTGCCCGCCATCGCCGCCGCGCGCATCATGCCGGGGCTGGCAGACGCGGGCGACGTGTACCCGCTGCTGTGCAACACGCTGCTGCCGGCGGGCATGCTCGGGCTTGTGGTGGCGGCCATGTTCGCGGCGACCATGTCCATGCTCAGCAGCGACTACAACGTGTGCGCCAATGTGCTCACCAACGACGTGTACCGCCGCCTGTTCCGTCCCGGCGCTTCAGAACGCGAACTGGTGCTGGTGGGGCGCGTTACCACGCTGCTGGTGGGCGGGCTGGCGCTGGCGGCGGCGTTGTCCATGGCGCGCGGCCAGGGCGAGGGCTTGTTCCGCATCATGGTAACCCTTTTCAGCGTCGCCACCGCGCCCGTTGCCATACCCATGATTCTCGGACTGCTCTCGAAAAAGGTTACGGCCCGCGCCGCGCTTTGGGGATTCCTGAGCGGACTCGCCGTGGGACTCGGCCTGTTCTTCTTGTCTCAATACAAGGAGCCGCTTGTATTTTACCGATTCGAGTGGCTGCCCAAATCCAGTGAAGTCGTCCTGTTTAACTTCAAAATAAAGCTGGAAATGATATTGTTCGTCAGTACCGCCGCCGTCACGCTGCTGGTCATGATTCTGAAGACGGCGCAGCGGTCCATGCAATTGACGGAAAAAGAAGAGGTTTACGCCTTCTTCGACAAACTCACCATTCCCATCGGCATGCTGCCGTCCGACCGACAGGAAGCCGCCGCCGTCACGCCTGTTTCGCCCTTCAGGATCGTAGGCATATCACTCGGCGCCATCGGCGTCATGATGCTTGCCATATTGCCCTGGGCGGGAGACTGGCTTACCGTGGGGCTCAACGGTTGCATCGCCGGGCTGCTCGTTGCCGTCGGCGCGATCATGGCATGGCCGCGAAAATCTGCAAGCGAGATTGAATCAGACGCATGAAGTCGTTTTTCGCGTTCTTCGCGGGAAATCCGGCCTTTTCCCGCGAATCCTTGCGCAACGGCTATTGTGTTCGGCGGACACGCAGCAGATGGTGGTTTTCCCGGGATTCCACAGCCACAACCTCCTGTTCCTGTTCCGTGAAGCTGGCGGGGACGTTGCGAATGGGCGCGCCGTCGTCCAGCAACACCTCCAGTGTTGAGCCGACGGGCAGCTGTTCCAGCGCGACCTTTGCCTTGACAAAATTCATGGGACACGCAACGCCGCGTAGGTCTATGCGCGTCGCGGCGGCTGTTGTCTCCGTGTCTTCGGAAGCTTCGGCTTTCTCCAGCGGCGGCAGCCGGAATTTCAGATGGGCGTCCAGCGAGGCGAACAACGCCGTCAGTCTTTCGATGAGCGTTTCCATCTCTGCCATGCGCGGCGCAAGCCCGTCGGGATTGTCGCCCAGTTTCCAGTCCAGCGCGGCGCTGACAAGACTGCGCGTCTTTTGCGCAACCCATCCCGGCGTGATGAGTTCGCGATCAAATGCGGCGAAGATTTCCCGGTCTTTGAACAGTTCTATGCCGAAGATGGGCAACAGCGCGCGCGTCCCCGCTGCCAGCGCTTGGTATAGTTTTTTATTGCGTGTTTCCGCGTCGTCAGCCTGTTGCGCTGCCTTGAGCGCGCTTGCCGCCTCGCGCATGTCCCTTTGGATGACTTCAAGCACGCCCGCGCCGCATTCGCCGGGACCGCGTCCCGCCAGCGAGAAAGGCTGATCGGCATCCCAGTCATAATAGAACTCCTCCGGCGCATCATCCGGGATGCGGCTGTGCTCGGTAACCAGCGCCCGCAATTGGCCCGGCGCGACGGCATTGTTTTTTATTGCGTCTGCGATGAGTGCAGGCACGTTTCGCGCCGGCACAACGCCAAGCAGTTCGGCCAGATGCGCGCCTTTTCCCGAAGGGTATCCCCCGGCCAGCACGCCGTACATGGGAACGAGCCGCCCGTTATGCCGCTGGGCGCGTCCTTCAAGACCGATGGCGCCGATCTGATGGCCGCCGCAGCTGTTCGGACAACCGCTGATGCGGATGACCGGCGTGTTGTCGTCAACCGGGATGTTTTCCTCAACAAAGCGCGCATCAATCGCATTCGCCAGGCCACGGGACAAACACAACCCGAGTTTGCATGTGGACGCGCCCGCGCAGGTTACCATCTGCAGGCGCCGTATGCGCATATACTCCCAAATACCGGTGGCGCGCAAGGCAACGAAGGCGTCCGGCAGCCGTTCGACGCGCACTCCGGGAATCAGCAGTTCCTGAAGCTGGGTGGTAACGACAAGCCCGACGCCGCACGTCTCCGCGATTGCGGCGACGGCGTCAAGATCGTCCGCATGGATGTTGCCCAGCCGCAGCGGCAGCCGCAGGGTCATAACGCCCGGACTCTTCTCCGGCATGAGGAGCGCGGCATACTCTGACAATGCCTCCGGTATGCCGGCAGCGCCGTCGTCTGACGCCGAAGTCGTTCCGGCGAACCGCGCATCCAGATCGGGAACGACCGGCGGATTGCCTGTTACGCCTTCCGCCTTGACGGCGGCGAAGGTTTCCCGGCACAGGTCCCGAAATGCGTCCTCCCCCATGCGCTCGACCACGTAGCGCAGCCGCGCGCGATGCCGGTTTATTCTGTCGCCGTGCCGGTCGAAAACCCGTCGTATCGCCTCGGCAAAAAGGGGCGCATCCCCGACGGGAATAAATTCCTCTATCACTATCCCCGCGCGCGGATTCATGCCCAGCCCGCCGCCCGCATACGCCTTGAAACCGTATTCGCCGTTTTGTTTATGCGCGAAGAAACCGCAATCCGCCACCGAGGCGAGGGCGCAGTCCTTGCCGCATCCCGCGAACGCTATTTTGTACTTGCGCGGCAGGTTGAAGGCGGTGCGGCGCTGGAGCAGGTAGGCCGCCGTCGCAATGCTATGGGGCGACACATTGAAGCGTTCCCGCGGGCAGCGCCCCGCGCATGGGCAGGCGGATACGTTGCGGACAGTGTTGCCGCCGCCGCCCCGCGACGTAAGCCCCACCTCCAGCAGGCCGTCAAAAACGTCCGGCGTGTCCTCGAGCGCCACGTCGTGAATCTGGATGTCCTGGCGCGAGGTAACATGCAGTTTGCCGTTGCCGTGCCTGCTGCTGAGCGCGGCGATTTTTTTCAGCTGCGCCGCCAGCGCCAGTCCCGCGCCGACGCGCACGCGCACCATGAAATGCCCGTCCGTGCGCTGCTCGTAAATGCCCATGGGCACACGGAACGC
>DSBB01000140.1 GCA_011046175.1 Candidatus Hydrogenedentota bacterium
CGCCCAACGGAAGCGAGACGGGACTGTCCCTGTTTTACGATCCCTCAAGCGAGCGCCCAACGGAAGCGAGACGGGACTGTCCCTGTTTTACGATTCCTCAAGCGAGCGCCCAACGGAAGCGAGACGGGACTGTCCCTGTTTTACGCCCAGTATTTTGTAGTGTAGGATAAGTAGGACAGGAGTGATAACCTGCAACAATCATCGTCCTACACGTCCTACCTATCCTACCTATCCTACAAAACAAACTCGCTCCCGCATGTCCGCATGGACATGCCCGTCCTGATAATCGTACTTCACAAAATCGAAATAGCGGCGGCACACCGCGCCCACAACCTCCTGCGGCACGCGGCTGCGCGTCCGCGCCACCACCGCGACCAGGTCCACCGCAATCCCGCCGAACTCGGCCAAATGCCGCGAACGCCGCGCCACCAGTCCGCCCGCGTCCGTCCAGCCATACCGCGCCGCAAGCCGCTGCAGGTCGTCCGGTGTGCGCACCGCGTCCGTAATCAACACCCACACCGTCTCGCCGTATCGCGCGTACAGGTCGCGCCGCGTCAACTCCAGCGCCGTGAGCGCGCTCCGATGAATCATCGCCAGTCCGTCGCGATTCTCGAACTCGCGCAGTTTGAAATGGCTCACCGCCTCGCCGTCCAGCAGGGTCAGCAGCGGTATGTCGTTGCGTCCAGTTGTTGACATGATGTTCTCCTTTGAGTAGGGTTTCGGGTTTCGGGTCGGACAGGTCGGACGGGCCGGACGGGTCGGACAGGTCGGACGGCACTACTTGTCGGCGCCGCGCTCTTACCCCTCTTCCCGAAACCCGAAACCCGAAACCCGAAACCCTAAAACAACACCCGCGCATCCTCGATATACCCGTTCACGCCGTCGTCGCTGTTCTTGATGGACGCCATGCCGACGCGCAGATGCAGCAGCGCCAGGGGCAGGCAATCCTCGTCAGCATCAGGCGGCGGCGGCGCGGCGTCTTCTTCGCCTTCCTTGATGACGTATGTCCAGTCGCTCAACCGCGCCTGCACCAAATCAATGCGCTGGTCTGCGGACGGCGCAACCACCGGCAGCAACTCCACCGCTTCCTCCATCGCGAAGGGCATCCCCGAAATGAAGGCGTACCCCGGCAACACCTTCACAGCAGGCGCGGGCGGCGTCAACGCCACTACCTGCAATCCATCAAGCGCGTCACCCAGCGCCCCGTCGCCGCCGCCGAATGCTTCGTTGATGAGCCGGTACGCCAGTTCCAGCGCGTAGGCAATGCGGTCGTCCCAGCCGTTCATCTTCGCGGAAGCAACCGGACGCTCGCCGTACTCCCAGCGCGTGCGCAGATAGGCTTTTCCTTTTTCAGACATGGTTCTCTCCTTCTGATCGGACAGATCGGACCGATCCGACTGATTTTTCTTCCCCTATACCCTATACCCTAAATAAAATATCGCCTGGTCAAGTCCCGCCAGCGGCTCGTCAAGCCTCAGCGCAAACAGTTTCTCGCCTTCGGAACGGATGCGGCGGAGCATGGCCAGCGGCGCGGCCACGGAACGCAACGGCGCGGACAGCGTCGCTTGCGTCCAGGCGTCCTTGCCCTGCATGAAATGGCGCACTTCGTGGACGCGCCCCGCGAGCGCGTCATCGAGCAGACCGCCCCACTCCTCCGCAAGGCTTCGCGCCCGGCGCGACAGCGGCGCGCCCGCCACGGACACCAGCGCCCCAGGCGACAGTTCCGGCGCGCCGTCGAAAAAGGTAAGCGTGATGACCGGCGCCGGATACGCCAGGTCGTCAAGCAGGCCGTCGGCAAGACGCTGCATGTCGGTTTCATCGCCCAGCCACGCCGCGTCAATGCCCGCGCCGTGCAAGCCGTACGCACCGATGCTTTCGCCGCGATGCGCCACGAGTCGTTCCGGCGCGATGACGCGGTTGCCCGACAACGCCAGCCAGTTCGTCATCCCTTTGCTGCTGAACCCGGATGTTACCGCCATCGCGTCGGCGCGATACTCGTAACGGTAATCGAAGATTGCGCCGTCGCGCAGGCTGACCGTCAATTCAGGGCTGACGGAAAATACATAACCGCCCGCGAGGTACGCCAGCAGCGTCAGCCCTTCCATGGCGCCGCAGTCCAGATCAAGAGCATGTATCTCCTGTCCTATCTCCGGGTATGACTGTCCGTGCGCGTCCGTGTAAGAAAAAAACTCCTTCAACCGGTGTTCCGGCGCGTGATACTGTCCGTCCGCGTACAGGTACACATCGGCAAGCCCCTGCTCCACCAGCGCGGCGCTGAAACATTCGCCGCCGCCGTAGACCAGTCCTATGTACCGGCCATATGCGTCCACGCGATCATCAAACGCGCCGCTGCTGTCGCGGTGCGGATTCAACTCAATGTGGGAAATGCCCTTCGTGTCCAGCAGCTGTTGCAGGAACGCTTGCGCCCGGTCGGCGCGAATTTTGTACGCGCTGTTTGCGTAGCGCTCCGCCGTCCACAGCGCTGTTTCCGGATGCCGTTTCCAAGCATGGTTGTTCAGCGCCAGTTCGTCCGCGTCAATCATCATCATGCGCAGTTCCGGCCAAGCGGCGCCGTCCACCACCAGCCCGGCGATGGTGTCGCCGTCCTTGGCATACGCGCCGCTCGCGTCTATCCTGTCCGCGCCCACCCACTGGCCTTCGCTGACGCCGCCTGTCTCCAGTTCATTCTCCGGCGAGATGCGGCCAACAAGCTTCGTGTATTCCCGTTGCGCCCCGTCCGGATACGCTTCATGATCAACGAGATAATGGAGGGGGCCGGGCGCGCGGTTGATGATGTCGAGAAAGGCTTCCTCCAGCGTCACGCCCGCGTACACGCGGCGCACCCGCGTGTTGCCTTCCAGTTGCGGCGTGTCCGCTTCCACGCGCATCAGGTCGCGTACGGGAGCGCGGGTATTGTATTCAGGCTGGAAATCCGCGTCCCAGCCAAACCCGACGCGCGCAACCTCGTAGCGCCGAAGCCGCGACCCGTTGATATACAGGTCAACCGCGCAGCCCGGCCCGAAACCGTCCACATGGGGGAGTACGCACCGAAGCGTGTCCGCGCGATCCGCAACGCCGCAAGTCGCTTCCAGTGAGTGCGCCTCGTTGAACACGGCGATGCGCTGACGCCAGGCGTCCAGCAGTTCAATGCGACAACGCATACTCATAGCCACCGCTCCCGCCAGCGCAGCGCGAGCGCTCCCGCCTGCGCCCCGTCCTCATCCGCCGCGAAGGAAACCGTTGTCGGTTGCGGCGCGATTTCGAGGAACTCGCCCGACGCCTGGGACGACACGTCCGCGCCGTTCAGAAACACCTTGCGCGCAACGCTGTCAACATCAAGCGCGGCGCCGTCGGGGATCATGCCCGCGTAGGACAGGGTGCGCATACCGTCGCTGAATTGAGGCAGCAGCACCAGCCCCGACGCGGTGAAGGTCAGCGACAACGGCGTAATCAGGGACCCGCCGCTTGCGATCTCACAGACCGCGCCGTTCCCGACGACCGCCTCCTCATGCGTTTGTATATCGTCGCCCTCCTCCCAGGGCGTAAGCCCTTCGAGTTCCAGCGTGAACGCGCCGGCAATCGCATCGTCGTTTCGCGTGCGCTCGAA
The DNA here is from genome assembly GCA_011046175.1 of Candidatus Hydrogenedentota bacterium. Taxonomy (GTDB): domain Bacteria; phylum Hydrogenedentota; class Hydrogenedentia; order Hydrogenedentales; family CAITNO01; genus SLFT01. Next base: position 3,608 of record DSBB01000140.1, read on the forward strand.
ACCGCGCAGCCGCACCGCCACAGAACGCTCCGGGCGCAGCCGCAACAACACCGGTTCCGGCGCAAGCGCCGCGCCCGCGAGCGCGTCCAGCGCTTCGGTCAATTGCGCCGATGTCTCGAAGGTGTCCGCCGCGCCGCGGATGACGATGTGCCGCTGCCAGCGCCCCTTTTCGTAGCGCTGCTTTTCCGTTACGGCGGCACGCCACTGTTCCAGCGCGAACCCGCCCAAAGTAGGTGTCATGATGACAAGACCTCCTGTAGTCTTTGCGTTTAGTTCTGATCCGTCTGATCCGCCTGATCCGTCCGATCATTTCACGCCCGCAGTTAACAGCGCCGGCGTTTCCGTCTTCGCGCCGTGCCGCAACCAGGGCTTCAGCAATTCCAGCGCCTCCGCCTCAGCCGCGTCCGCCACGGCAAGTATTGCGGGAAAGCGCTTCCCCGTCTCCAGTTGATGTCCCGCAAGGCGCGCCTCCCGTTTGTCCAGCGCAAGCCGCGACGACAGCGACCGCAGCAAAGCCGCGCCCGCGAGCAGCGTTTCCGCCACGACCACCGGTTCCGGCGGCGCTTCCAGATATTCCTCGCGGATGCGGGCAATCACAACGCTGTGGGCGTGTTCGATGCTGGCTTCAATCAGTTCGGTGGTTACCTCGGCGAGATTGTCGAGTTGAAACTTGACGCGCAACATCTCCTCGGTTGCGTAAGCGGTCATGGCGTTTCCCTTTCATGCGTTGCCGGGGACGGCGATTCGCGCCGCCCCCGACGTGCGCCCCCGTTACCAGTTGTTCTTAACCACAATACGCGCTTTTTCATAGACAATCGCGAAGTCGGTCACGATGGTCATGTAGGCGCGGTCCCACTGCTGATTGATCAGTTTGTCGTTCTCAAGCAACAGTTCCTGCTCGGTCAGTTTCTGCACGGCGTAGCCCGCGTCCATAAAGGTCATCTTCGTTTCCGGATGGCTTGACATGGGCACAAGTTTCATGCCCAGAGGCGTGGGGAACGCGCCCGTTTTCGCGAAATCAAACAACGGCGTGTTTGCCGCCGGATGCTCCAGCGTAAGCACCGTGCCGGTCGTCAGCGGTCCTGCCAAAATATGCGTGGGCGTGAAATGGTTCTGAAGCAGCAGCGCCAAGTGTCCGAGCACAAGGTCGGCATACTGCCAGTTGCCCGACGCGTGGGAATTGAATTCTTCCGGCTCGGTCTCGCCGGAGCCGTCGCCCGACACCAGCACCTCGGTGAGCCGCGCGTCCAGATTGCGCCCGAGACGCTCGCCCATGCGGCGCATGTGTACGCGGAGCATATCCACCGACATGCGCCGGATAACCTCATAGGACGCGATGACGCCGCGCCCCTTTTTGTCCAAGCGAACCACCCGGTCGCCGTAGCGGATGACGCTCTCCGGAATGGCCGCGCCCTCGGCGACGCTGCGCAACTCTTCTTCGTCCGGGTCTTCATTCACATACGGCATGTCGTACACCGGCCCGCTGATCCGCTCGTCGCGCACAATCAGTTCCGGGTAACGCGGCTTCCGGCGCAGCCCCGCCAACACTGCCTCGCGCACCACTTCCGGGAACAGCCATTTCGCGTCCGGGTCGCTGTGGAAAAAGCGCTCCACGGTGATGCGCTGCAAATCCACGCCGAACTCTTTCGCGCAATAGTCGTCCAGGCTCGTGTCCAGCGCGCGGAAAAACTGCCCGTGCGTCAGGTCAAGCCCCTCGAGCGTCTCGTACAACGCGCGCCCGCGCAGCGCCGCAAGCCGGTCGTTGTCCTGGCTCAAAAAGCGCATCTGTTCCTGCATCAATGCATCTCGTTGACTCATCGTTGTTTCCTCCTACAGCAGCGCTTCAAGCGTACCCGCTTCATTGTTTACCTTTACAATCAGGCCGACGCCCGCGCCCGCCTGCACAACGCCGGCGCCGACCGCCCCGACCACGCCCGATTCGCCGTCCACTTCGGGCGCCTCGCCCGTGAACGCGAAGTCGCATATTCCGCGCACGCGCACCGGAACCGCCGCGTCGTTGCGCCAACAGTCCGCCAGCGCCTGCCCGAAGATGCGATCGCCGTCTTCGAGCGCGTTGTCTATCTCGTACGCGCCGACCAGTTTCACCGCGTCGCCGCCCTTGATGTCCACCTCACCGGAGGACGCCGTCTTGCAGGTGATGATCAGTTCGGTCACCGGCCCGCCAAAATCTCCATAAGCCATGATGTGTTCCTTTCGTTGTGGTTTGTTGATCAGACCGATCCGTCTGATCAATCCGATCCGTTTTGCATCCCCAAAATACGCATGGCGCGCCGGGCGCGTTCCCCGCGCGCGGGTTGATCGAAGCGCAGCGGCTCCGGACGCGACACCGGCGCGGGCGGATGCGCCCGGTCATACCGCGCCTCCACCGCCGCCAACTGTGCGCCGATCTCGCGCAGGGTCAAGCCGCCCAGCAGTTCGCGCCAGGCGCTCTCGTCAAAACTTGCCCCGTCCAGTTCGCGGCTCAACCCGCAGAACCGCGCAATGGCGTTGCGCCGCGCCGCGAGACCGTCTTCCAGCAACGCGGGCAGTCTGTCCATCGTGAGCCGCTGCTCTTTCGCAAAGGCTGCCAAGGTGCGGACCTCTTCCGCCGTCGGCGCGTCGCACCGCTCGAAGCGGATGACGACCGTCGCATCCGCGCCATGCAGCGCCAATTCGCGACAGCGTTTGTCGGACACCCGCCACTGATAGGTTCCGGCGAGCACCCGTTGCGCGTCGCCGTCCTGTTCGAGCCAGCCTTTCGGGTGGGGCATCTTCTCCGTCGCCCAGCATCCCGTTGCCAGCGTCTCGCCCGTAATGCGGAACCCCAGCAGGCAGTTGCCGTCCTCCAGCCGCAGATCATGATGCGCGCCCGAGGCGTCCTCATGCCGGTGCAGCACAAAGCGCGGCGCGTCCGCAACCGCCGCTTCCGGTTCCCGTCGCGTCATTTCCGTTATCTGCCAGTACATGTTGTTCTCCTTGTCTTATGCTGTTTATCGTGAAATCCGATCGTCATTGCGAGGAGGGCGGTAGCCCGACGAAGCAATCTGGCGTGTTGTCATGAACCTGAGATCTCCTCATCAAAACAGGGACAGTCCCGTCTCACTCCCGATGGTCGTTCGCTTGGGACAGTCCCTGTTTTCATCCCAGCAGCCGCCCCATCAGCATGATCACCATGCCCGCAAGATTCGCCACCAGCAGGCCGATGCCCTTGGCCAGGGTCTGCTCAAGCCGCGTCATCCGTTCCTTCAGTTCGCGCACGGAACCCGCCAGATTGCGAAATTCCACCTGCGCCACTTGCTCAAAAGCGCATTTCACGCCGCACTTGTCGTTGTTCATGCTTTATTCCTCCGCCCAGTGTTTACTGAAGAGTTCAACAGGTTGATGCCAGGCTTCGCGGGCGCGGACAAGCGCCGTTTCCGGCGTCGCCCGTTGCTGCGCCACAAAGCGCGTCCCCTGCGATCCCGCAGGCACCACCGACCCTTCAATCACTTCCAAAACGTCGCGCATGATGAAATGACACAGCGCGTCGCCATAGCTGCGTCCCGGTATGTGGGCGCAGGTGCGCAGGTCTTTGCCGCATACCGCGCATTCGGGCGTGCGGAAGGAAAAACCGATCGAGGTCTCGCGGTACACGCCGCCTTCAATGTTGAGAATGAAATCGCGATTGTCCGACGCGCGCAACACATACACTTCAGGACGCACGGACACGCAATCATGCTCGCTATGCAGGCGCGACCGGAAAAAGGTGCCGCGCGGCAGCGACCCGCGCAGGTCGTGCCGTTCCATCAGCGGACGCCCCGGCGTCAGCCGGTTGATGCGCTCCAGTTCCTCGTCCGGGAAACGGCTGAAATGCTTGTCCACCTGGTTGTTGCACAAGTCCAGCGTGAACACCGCCACCTCGTCCGCGCATAGCGGGCGCAGCGCAAACCGGTTCACCGCCGCCATCATCTCATCATCATTGTTGTCTGCCGATGCGGCGCGCGCGCCCACAAGCGCGCCCGCGTGACTGAATACAAAAGGTTCCAGTTCCATGAAATGCCTCTCCTTGTTTTCCAGGTATGTTGTTCACGCTTCAGCGTGCCACGTTTTCGTGTTCTCCCCGAACGCTGAAGCGTGAACAACGTACGGGCAAGACGGTTGCTATTGGTTCAAGTTGTTGTTTGTTGTTGCCAGAAGCGCTCCCGCCGCGTCTTTGTCCAGCAGCCCGGATTCAACCAAGCGCAATGCGTTGTCAATCTCGCGTCCCCGCGCCGTCGCCTCCTTCAGGATGTCCACGGTGCGGTTGCCGCGCATGGTTACGGTTGCCCGCGCCGCAACGCCGCGCAGCGACAACTCCAGATTGTAAATGCGGGTCAGCAGATCGCCCACGCGCCGGTTCACGGTCTGCACCTGTCGGTTTACCACCTCGAACTGCGCCGTGCCGTAGGTCTCCGTGGAGCCGTAGTTGCGTCCCATGAGCACCGGCATCATGTGCATGCCCGTGATGACCTGTTCCTCAACCGCCTTCTGGTTTTCGTAAAAGAGATGATTGCGTAGGTGGCCGCCGAGCACCGACACGTCCACGTTGTCGTAGGTGACGAGGTTCTGGTCCACCGCCGCGCCGCTCAGCCGGTCGCGCAACGTGCGCAGATTCTCCGACATGCGCGCGCCGTATTCCTCTTCCGATTCTCCGGCGGCGCGTTCTTCGGGACGGTAGCGCACATGCAGTTTGCTCCAGCCCGCGTTGCGCGTCGCTTTTGCCATGTCGCTGAGCAACTGCTGTTGCACACTGATCATGTTGGGCAGGGCGCGCAGCATGCTGCGTCCGTAGGGGTTGGTGCCGTCCCGGTCAAGGCCGACATAGAAGAAGTAGTCTTGTGGCAGCAGCACGGATTCGCCCTCGAACAACTGCCACGCTTCGAGTCGTCCCTCGTTGCGGCGGAAACGCACTGTCCACACGTCCACGGGCACGATGTCGTGAATCCATTCGCGGGCATGTCCCGGCACCACCTCGATGGCCGCCGCGCCAAAGGTGAACAGAGAGGTGTAGAACACGTCAAGCAAGCCGGCCAGTCCCCCGTCCGCAGCGCGGATGCGCGACACAAGCGCATCCGTCACTTCCCTTGCTCCGGCGGGCGCCTCGCCGCCGTCCAGACCCCTCAGCGCCACGTCGTGTCCGGTGTGGCACAAACGTTTCCATGTCCACACCGCATCTGAAATGTCGGGGATGCAATCGCGGAAATGACGATACATCGGAAGCATTTCAAACGGCGCGCGATCAGGCAGCGGCAGAAAGTCGTCGCCGAACCAACCACCGCCGCGACCATGTTCAGGAAAGGATACCGCGCCCACCGATTCCATCGTTGCCCCCTGTCGAGACCGGCGCCGCAACCACCTGCCGATACGTCCCAGTAAACCTGTTGCCATGTGTGCTCTCCCGTTGTGCAAGACCCGGCGTCGCTTAAAAAGCCGTGAAGTTTCTTGTTTGCGCGCAAAACGGGTTTGCAGAGAATCAACGGGCGACCCCTGAAAATAAAGGACGGAAAAACGCATTCTCCCCATACGAAAGTAAACTGCGGCGTTTATTTGCGCGGCCCCCGGAAAAATCAAGCACCAAAATATGCAAGCGCGCGGCTGGCGGTGCAACTGCGGGAAAGAAGCGGCCTTATTTATTTCCCGGCGGTGTCGTGACAGGGGTCGGGCAACGTTTCGAGTGAGGACGCAAGGGTCTCCAGCAGGGTCGCGGCTTGGGCGGGCGCGTCCTTTCGGTATTCGGTGCGGCGGCAGGACGGTTGATAAACAATGCTTTCGCGCCCCAACAGCTGGTTCCAGCGGAGCCTGACCAGTTCAATCCCTCCCGTGACTACAAGGCCAAGCGCCTTGAGACGGTCCGCCGTTGTGGGTTTTCCCAACACGTCAACGTAAAGGCGCATCGTTTCACGCGCCTTTCGCCGCGCCGCGCTGTTCGGCGCATACACCCACGCCGCCCACAGCGCCGGGCGCAGGCCCGTCGCCATGCGCGCCATCATGAGCAGTCGCCGCTTCATGAAACGGTCCGGCTGCGGCGCGGCGCCTTTCTCGTAGCGCATGGTCGCGGGATTCCATGCCAGCCCGTTCCGTTCACGGGCGCGCAAATCTTCCCAGCCCCGTTGGACGCCGCGCGCCAGGGTCAACGCCATGTTTACCACGCCCGGCCCGTCTTTCAGGTATTTTTGCCGGAACGCCTCGCGCAGGATGCGCACATGATCGGCGGGACGCGGAAAATTCGGGTGGGCGAACGCCAGTTCATCCTGTCCGTGCAGACGGCGATAAGGGATTTGTTTAAGCCGCCCCTCCCGTTCAAGCTGCTCGTGGAGCATCGTGCCCGGAAAGGGCGTATAATTCATGAACTGGGTGAGACTGGAGCCCAGGCTGATCGCCCACGCTATATCTTCATGAATATTCTGTTCATTGTGATGTTCCTGAAACAAAATCATGGAAGCCTGCACGATGACGCCTTTGTCCTGCAATTCATTGACAAGCGCTTTCAGGTCTATGCCCTGATTCTTGGCGTGCGGACTGTTTTTGGATTCAACGCCTATCCATACCATGCGAACACCCAGCCGTAGCAAAAAGTCGGCGCCCAGTTCGCGGATGGTTTCCGCCGACGAAAACAGGTCAAACACATAGGGCTTGCCGTGTTGTTCCATGAGCGAGAGCAGCGCCCGCGCCCGTTCCGGACGTTTCAGAAAATTTTCATCCATTACACTGAAACCGGTCGCCTTGACGGCGCTTTCGGTTTTGCGGCAGGCCTCGAAAATCCGGGCGCCGGAGTCCAGAAGCGGCACATACCGTTTATTGAACTTGTGCGAGGTGATGCAGAAGGAACAACCGTTCTCGCAGCCAAGCCCCGGCATCAGAATTGCCCCGCGAGGTTTTGATGAAAAGCCGTAAATGCGCTCATAGGCGGGGCCTATCAATGCCGGGTGGCGCAGCGGCGCGTTCACATCTTCGCCAAAATAGGCGCGCAGCCAGCGCGCGCCTTCGCCGTGACATACGGCGTCATGTGGTACAAACGTGTCCAAATCGGGAATAACCGTGCCGTAACCGCCCAGGATGATTTTTATTTCCGGATGCTTCTCGCGGATATGCAAGGCCATGCGTCGCGCTTTGAGCACGTTGGGCACGATGAAACTGATGCCCACATGAGTGTAGCCTTTCTTCAACTCGCGGGTGAAGTCCTCCCATTTGGGAAAATCAAGGACCGTCGTGGACGTGTCAAGGTTTTCCGCGATGAGATACAATCCGAAGCTCCAATAGGCCTGCCGCGGCGAATGTATGCCCTGGCAGCGGGTAATTTGATTGTTCAGCAGTTCCATCTGGCAGCCGAGCGCCTCGGCATACTTGTCCTTGACGCCGTAGGGGCCGAATACGGCGGTGAGGAGCAGTGTGTTTGGTCGGAACATTCTTTTCTCCATTGCCGGCTTGTATAAGCCGAACAGGTTATTGTTCTTCCGGCGGCGCGTAAAAAGTGCGTGACTTCGCGGATTCGCGCACAATGCCGTTGAACAGCACTTCGAGGATGACGGGAATCTCATCCTGCAGGGGGTATGTCATGCCGGCGCGGAACCATTTGCGCGCCACGCCGTCAATGAATCCAAGCACGCCATAGGCAGCCGTGTGGAAATTCGGCGTTTTCAAGGCGCGCGACCCGTTCAACGCGGCAAAGCGCTCCTTTGCCATCGGAAAATCATCCAGCAGATATTCATAAATCATGGTTTGCCGCCCCTCGGGCGCGCTCAACCCTTCAATCTGAATCAACCGGTAAAGCACGTGGTTCTCTTCAATGAAGGAAAGCCATGACCTTATGAAGGTTTCTATTTGTTCCAGTATGTCGCCGTCTTCGCCAAAGGCCTCTGAAAACCGTTTCACAAGTTCGCGGCTTGTGGCGCGCAGCAATTCAGCCAACAAATCATCCTTGCTGCGGAAGTAACAGTACAGCGTTCCCTTGGCCACCCGCGACGCAACGGCAATCTCGTCCATGGTGGCGTTGTGAAAACCGCGCTCTGAAAAAACCGCCAGCGCCGCGTCAAAAATACGCTGCCGCTTGGCGCTTGGATCACCACGGCGTTTCCGTTCCGTGTTCTCCGTTACGCCTTGACGCGAGGCAAGGGTGCGGCGCAGTAGTTCCGGCGACAACGACACGGCGCCGATTCCCAGCGCCGCTGACTCTTCCAGTGATGTTTCAAACAGATGCAGCGCGGCCTCTTGCAAGCCCCGTTCCTCAAGATAGAGCAGCACTTCCTCCAAATGCGAAGAAAGCCAGCGCCCCACTGTTTCTGTTGCCTTGGGGTCAGCGTGCTGCGCTTCGGCCTTTGCCAGGCGTGAATGCAAGGTCTCGTGAAGAAAAGAGCGAAACGCCTCGCGATCCAATTGGCCGTCAACCGTAAAATAACGCCCCAGCTCGGCATAAAAATCAATGCGGCGCCCGCCGGATTGGATGAGCCGCGATCTGTGGTGCATATCCATAACGTCTTCCCTTTACATAATAACTGACCGGTCAGTCATTATCGTGGCAGAAAAAGCATCGCTATGTCAAACAACCGGCGGAACTGCCCAATGTTTGTGCATTCCCGCTTTCCCGGGCGAAACAGAAATCCGGTGAAATTTTCGAGTTAGATGCGTTTCTCCTGGGGAAAGGGGTGCCAACTGGAAGTGCTGACCTGAAATCGGCCATAATGGGGTGAGTAATAACCGCCAACGTGGGGTTCGCCCACAATTCGGTGTGGCGTCATTGCGGGCAAGGCAATTTTTTCCAGATTGCCGCGTCAGGCTGACGGCTTCTTTGCAATAACGCCGCGTTTAATGGTCGCATTTTAATCGCGGTTTCTGACCGATAAGCGCATAACAGCAAACGCATGAACGAGAGGAAGAGCCATGAGAAAACGAAGCGTCGTAGCGTCGGACTGGTGGGATTACACCACACTGGATGAAGAACTACTGCAAGAGGTTGCCCAGTTGAGCGCGGAGGATATGCTTGCCTTGTCGCGGGACGGGTTCCGCGTGGTGTTTCACGATACGCTGGAAGACCTGTATCTGGCGGAAGCGCTGGAATACATTACGGCATGGAAGCAATCCACGCCCGACAATCCCGTCGGCATTTGCGGTCCCATCGGCCCCACGGAACAGCTTCCCCTGGTGGCGCGCCTGGTCAATGCGCTGGACATCAACCTGGCGGCATTGGACGCGCATTTCTGGGGCATGGACGAATGGGTGATGGACGGCAAGGCGGTGGATGAATCGCACCCGCTGTCATTCCAGAAGGCGGATATGGAATTGTGTTTCAACCGGATGCGTCCGGAACTGCGTCCGCGCGCCGAAAACCTTCATTTCCCCACAAACGATCCCGCGGGCTTCAGCGCCTCTTTTGACCAAATACGCTGCGCCGTCATGCAGGGGGGGCAGGGTGATGTGAAGCACTGGGCGTTCAACGACCCGCCGAAACGCGAAGGCTCGTGGACGGACGCGCCGCCCCCGCCGGAAGAGTACCTCAAACTGGGCACGCGCATGGTGGACCTCCATCCCATGACCATCATGCAGAACGCGCGCACCTCCGGCGGCGGACGCCTCTCCGAAGTGCCCACACAGGCCATGACCGTTGGTCCCGTGGAGACGTGGAAATCGGAGAGAGTGTCCATCTGGCAGGCGGGCAACCACGACAACCCCTTCGGCATGAGGCTCACCGCGTACATGATCAGCAAGGGGCTCGCCGACGCCGCCGTACCCATGAGTCTGCTCGCAAAACATCCCAATGTGGAGTTCCATTACTACCGTCACGCCATCGGCGATTGCAGCGTTGAGATGCATTGAGCCCCGAACCGGCGTATCATGCGCAGGCGGGCCGTTATGCCTTTGCCTGTAAGGACATTGATTCATCCGGCGGGCGCGCGCAGCAATGCCGTCTTGTTTGTTTCGCGCGGCAGGATACGACGACAGTCCCCTGCAAATATGGTTTGAGAATCAGCCCTGTTGCGTTGGCGTGACGCGGCGTCCCCCAATAATCCGCGTCCGCAACGCCCGCGCCGCGGCGCATTGATCTGTTGCGGCGGTAACGGCGGTGACTACGGCGACAATTTGCGCGCCTTGTTTCAACACAAGGTCTACATTGTCCAACTTGATGCCGCCCATGCACGTAAAGGGGA
>DSBB01000342.1 GCA_011046175.1 Candidatus Hydrogenedentota bacterium
CCACAATTCAATTCTTGTCATTACCCACAAATACGGTAGTGCTTGCACGACCGCAAAAGGCGACTTTTTGCGTTACGAATCCCAACGGGATTCCATATCAAAGCCCAGGGTTGCCACGCCCAAGCGGGGATACCCTGGGTGTGCGCGACCACCCGCCTGCACCTTACCCCAACGGGGTTACGTCTGGGCGGGTTACGCAACCCCGTTGGGGTAAAGAGGGGTATGGTGGATGTCCTCACCCAGGGTAGCGGCGTACCGCAACCCTGGGCTTTGTTATGTAGCCCCGTTCGGACATTTTATAAAAACGCTACTCATCTTTGGCTATTCGCTCGTCTACTTGTGGGTAATGACAAGAATTCAATTGTGGAACGAGCCGAAGGGGGATTTGTGGAATGAGCCAAACGAGTTCAAACGAGCCAATTTCGTAACGACTCAACGAGCCATGTCGTTGGTATTTGGGAACGATCCGCAAGAGAGATTTCGTAGTGTAGAGGCGCTTTGCGGTATTGTAGTGTATAGTACTCATCAGGATTTCACGCATCAAATGAGCAAATACGAGAAAACGCTGCAATATATACTTGGCGCCAGAATGGATACGTCAATAAGGTTTTCAGATGTGGTATCCTTGTTAAAGAGACTTGGATTCAACCTGCGCATTCGCGGCGATCATCATATTTTAGTTGTGAAGGCATTGAAGAGATTATCAACATTCAGTCCAAAGGCGCTATGGCAAAAGCATATCAAGTCAAACAAATTCGTGAGATTTTATTGCGATACAAAATTGGGATAGAGACCGATGAGCAAATATGAAATGATTATATACTGGAGCAAGGATGACAACGCTTATGTTGTTGAAGTTCCTGAGCTGCCCGGCTGTATGGCAGACGGACCCACTTATGTTGAAGCGGTGCAGGAAGCAGAGAAGGTTATTCAGGAGTGGATTGAAACCGCCCGCGAACTGGGAAGAACCATTCCAGAGCCACGCGGACGACTTGTGTATGCGTGACGCGGCGTTGTGTGGTGTTCACGGCTCGTAACGAAATTGGATTCGTAACACCCCCTGCCAGACAGACACTGAAATTCAAGTTCCAACACGGGTTTGCAGTCAAAACTTCCTGAAGCGTATTATAATCCATGTGACGTTGGGCTACAATATGCATAGGAGTTCAGGGCATGAAGCATACAACATGGGCGCCGCTGTTTATTTGTGTGATGATGCTGGCGGCAGCCTGGGTTGCTGCGGAACCGACCGACGGGTTTACTTTCGAGCAGGGACTTGATGTACAGTTGGACGGCAAGACATGGTTGCGCACGGTTACAACCCCCTTTGACAAAAACAATCCCGAACTGACCTACAAGGTGTACACCCACCTCTATGATTTTGCGGGCGCGTTTCCCATCACCAAAGGCGCGGGCGGCAAGTATTCCCATCATCGCGGGCTGTTCATCGGTTGGAACCACACCCATGTGGGCGGCCGCGTGGTGGACACATGGCACATGCGCGCCGGGCGCGGAGGCCCCGCCAAGGAAATCTATGCGCATCAACAGGTGGCGGAATGGTTGTCTTTTGAAAGTGATGGGAACCGCGCATCACACACGGCGCGCATCCTCTGGGCGACGGAGGATTTGCCGCCTTTTATCGAAGAGGAGCGCACCATCATCGCCTATCCCGGCGAGGACGGCATGCGCATGGTGGACTTCATTTCCGAGTTGAAAACGCTCGCGGGGCCGATTCGGCTGCGCGGCGACGCGCACCACGCGGGTATGCAGATTCGCATGTCGAACGAGGTGGCGGAAAATGAGGAGGAAACGGAATTTATCCTGCCCGACGGCGCGGCGTTCATCGAAAACGACAATGTGGAAGGCGCATGGTGGCTGTGCGGCAGCATGCCCGTGGGCGGCACGCGCTACTGGGTGATGCATTTGACCGAGCCGGATTTGGCCACGGGGCAGCCGATATATTCCACGCGCCGTTACGGACGCTTCGGCGCGTTCTTTGAACCCGACCTGACGCCGGACGCGCCGTTGCGCGTGGCGTTCCGTATTATCCTGTCGGCACAGCCGCTGGATCAGGCGCGTTGTGAAGCATTGCATCAAAAATACAAACAGGAGACCGCACGCAACCAATGATCCTGGGCGTAATCAGCGATACTCACGGCAACCTTGAGTTAATGCATAAAGCCGTGGCTTTGTTGGAAAATCGCTTTTATGCGACGCGCATTATTCACCTAGGCGACGACTACGCCGACAAGGAAACCTTGGAGCGGGAAGGGCACCCGATGTCGGGAGTCCCGGGCTTGTGGTGTCCCGAATACAACGACCCGCGCATTCCCAATCAGGTGGTTGAAGAGGTGGAGGGAATGCGCGTGGCCTACGCCCATTCAGACAACGATTTGCCGCCGCTCACCGGCGACTTGGGTTTGTGTCTCGTCGGACACACGCACCGCTACGGCATTGTAATGAGACAGGGCGTTCCCTTTATGAATCCCGGACATCTGAAAAGCGCGCGTGACCGGACGCGTTTTCCGACTTTCGGGCTGGCGCGCGTTACGGGCGCATTGCTTTATTTGTCCGTTCATGATCTTGATGGCGAGGTCGTCCTCGAGGAACAATACCCAAGATAAGCCCCTTATTTCAGCGCGTCAATAAGCGTCTCGACCGCCCGTCCCCGGCGCGAGTCTCCGGGCACATCCAGCAGGCGTAATGCAGCGTCTCCGGTGATCAAATCGCCTTTCCCCATCTGCAGGGTCTGTCCCATGCCGTGCTCAAGGATCAACCGGGCTACGCGCTTGCTGAAAAAACGGTTCGCAATGCCGCTGGCGACGGGGCCGCCCACCCGCAACTGCACGTTGTCAAGCAGTACGTCGTCGGGGCGATTCTCGGGCAACATGTTGAGATCGAAGCCTTTTCCCAGCATGGGCAAAAAATCCACGGGCAGTTTTCCGTCTTGAAACGTCGCGCCCAGCGGAATGACCGCCCTGCGCGTCTTTGCCTCCGCGGCAATCCCGAGCGCGCCGAACTCGATGGTTGTGGGCACAAGCGGGCGCTCTTCGGTCCAATGCGCCGTTTTGTCGTAGATAAAATTCAAATCGCGAAACTGCAACTCCTTCAGATGAATTTCAATGTTGTGTTCGCGCAACTCGTCCGCGCTCTCAATCATGCGCATCGGCAACGCTTGCAGTTCTTTCGGGACTTTCACCGTCAAGCCGCCGACCCGCGTTGCCAGAGCGAACATATCCAGCGTGTTCAACTGTTCGAATACGGCGCGAATCGCCGGCTGCCATGCGTCCCGTTCCGCCGGCGCCGTCGCCGCGGCGTCGCCCGCGCCGCCCATGATCATCCCCAAGGCAATAAGTAATGCAAACATGTAACGCATCCTCCAATATATGCGCGCGCCCTGTATATGGGGAACGCTGTAGCAGCGTCATTCGTTTACGACACGCGGCGCGCCACCACTTTTATGCCATGACCGCCGCCTCTCATTCGCGACCAAAAATACACAGCCGCAAGCGCGGCATTTGCCGCGAATCCGTGGTTTAACTCGGCAAGACGGAACGTGCGCCAAGGGAGCGGATCAGGAGCAACAGTCAACACCTCAAAACCTGTTTCCTCGAGCAACATGCGCAGGCCCGCCTCGGTAAAAAAGTAAATATGCTCGGCATGGTAAATGGTTTGCACCGCGCGTTTGTAGCGTCCGAAGGTAAGTTGATAGCTCAAGTCGGCAATACGAAAGAAAGGCGACGCAAGCGACGGTGTTCGCAGGAACACAACGCCGTCCGGCTTCAGCAAACCGTGAACGGCCTGCAGCGCGGCGGCGGCGTCCTGAAAATGCTCTATGACATCCATCAGGGTGACGGCGTCGAAAAAGTTCCCGCCAAAATACCGTAGCGCTGCAAACGCGTCGCCTTGACATAAACGTTCTTTATCGAATTTTGCGGCGGTGGCATTACAGGCGTCGGAAGACACGTCGCATCCATAAGGTTCAAAGCCCGCCCGCGCCAGTTGCTCCATGAGCAATCCAATGGAGCAGCCTATGTCAAGCACGCGTCCCGTGTTCAGATAGCGACGCAAAAAATGAACCCGTTCCGTCAGTTTTTCCGTATGCGCGACAGCCAACTCTTGTGAACTTTCACCGTAGAATCGTTGGTAGCCCTCATCATGCAACTTTGCGAGGGCCTCGTTCGTGGGCGGTATCCGAAATCGCGTGCCGGTAACAGGGCATTCAAGAAGATGAACGGAATACGTAGGCACGCCGCAGGAAGAATATACCGGCGTATCCGTTTCAAAATCGTAGACCGCGCGCGGTTGCAGATGGCGCAATGACGGCACGGGGTTCATTGGATTCGTTGTCCGTTGGTTCACGTTGCGGCCTCCCCGCCCTGGTGTTCTCCGGCGGTTTCCTCTTCACGGTCGGCATTGCTTGCGCCGCGGCGCAAATACCAACAGACAAGGAGCAACGCCGCAACAACACCCAGCGCGACGATGGAAATAAAGAACGCCCGCCATGTCAGGTTGTGATGGAACACAAAATAGACGCGATGCGTTCCGGGCGGCAGCACAACGGCCTTGAACTGTTCATTTGCGCGCAGAATGGGCGCTTGCTCGCCGTTCACAAACGCGTACCATCCCGGATACCAAGAATCGAGAAACGTCAGGACGCGCGGCGCGTCGAGGGGGCCGACCTGCAAGTCAACGGCGTTCGCGCTGCGCTCAAGTATCTGTATCAACCCATCTTCATCATGATTGTCCGACTTGACCTGAATGCCGGTAAACTGAAATATGCCGGGCCCCTTGTTGTCAACCGTGATGGTGACGCGCATCTCCGGGAAATCGGGCAAAGGCACCTCGACAAAGACGTTGCGGTCGTTTGTGGCGCGGATGTTATGGCGTATCCCGTGTTCGGAGCGATCAGTCCCCGGCTCCTGAATCCATGTGTCAACCTGCGCGTTGCCCGTGCTTTTGTAGCTGTAGATCAAGGCGCTGTGAACGCCGCCGGCGCTTCCCGGCGGCAGTCCCGGCGCATGATCCGGAAGCGAAACCATAAAAACCATGTTGCGTTTTTCGCTGCGCTTAACAGGCGTAAACAGCGATGGCGGGCCTGTAACCTCATGGACGGTGTTGTTTTGAGAGACGGCGGAACGATGCAATTGACTCCGTTCTATTTTGGGTATGGACTCGTCAATCGGTTCTTCAAGAAAGACCGTGGTCGCCGCGGGCCAGTATTCGCGTTTGCCGGGCATGGCGCCCGCAACGTATTGCCGGGCCAGCCAGAAGGAACGCTTGAACACCATGTTGCCCCGCAGATTCTCGCGGGTGGATTCCCAATTCTGCACCCCCCGGTAGGGATGCTTATCCCGCGGCGGCCCGCTGAGCATGTCGCGCACGGCGCTGATATGCAACGGGTCAACACCGTTCATGGCAAAGCGCAATGAATACAAAAAGCGGTTGCATATAGGATCGTTCTCGCGGAAATTGTCCGTCGGAATGCGAACATCTTCCCGCTTTATTTGCGTATAATCCCGTATCTTCCGTTTGGCCATGTACGGCACATAGGACTGATTCCATGCAACGGTCTCGCTGAAGACCAACACGGGCAAAAGAAACATAAGCGTCAATCTTACCGGTTTGGGATACCGCAGCATTCCCAAGGCGAGCATGACAATCAGGCCCATGACGGGAATTATCCGGACGGCGTTGTTGACGTGAATAAAATCAATCCGTTCGACCCACCCATTCAGGGGCGCAAGGCATATATACGCCAGCATTGCCAGCACAAAAGCGCGTGCATAGGAATGCCCCCTGTTGGCCATGGGTTTGCTTAGGGCGTCAACGCCGAAACCGGCCAGTAAACTCAAGGGAAGCAATCCAAAATCGTAAGCGCGCGAATACGCCGACAAAGAAAAAGGCGTCAATTTTTCAAGCAACGCGCCCAGGGGCAGGGGCGGACCGAAGCTGCATTCGAAAAGCAGTAAAAACATGCCGAGGAAAAGATACACATCGCGCCGTTTGGAGTGGGTCAGCCCCGCAAACGCCAGCAACAAGGCAATAATGCCTGAATTGCGAATGGTCTCCGCTTCGTATTTCATGCCCGCGTACACAATCAGTTTCTGATAAAAATCCAAGGGCGACCACGCCCACAAGTCGGAGTATTTGTTCGAAGGCAGTCCTGTGGTGCGCAAGGTGAACGAGGCAAGTTCCCACGCTGGCAACAGCAACACCGCCGCCAGCAGCGAGCCAAGAACGAAAAGTGCGGCCATGGCAATGCCGTTGTGAACCCACGGACGCGCCCAGCGCCATAAACTGCCGCTGTCAGCCTTCCAGTCTTCGTTGAGCAGGAAATAAAAGAAGGCGTACACGCCGGCAACGAGTCCCATAAGATTCACGATTTGAAGGAACCCGCCCAGAATGCTTATGCCCAGCGTGAGCGCGCCGCACAAGGCAAATGCGATTTTGACGGGGAAATCCCGCGCGTCAACAGACTTCTTGATAAGCAGCAACAACAGGGGCAGCCATGCAATGGTCGTAATGATGTGATATTCGCACATTCGCCGCACAATCAGCGCGCTAAATGCAAATGCAACGGCGGAAGTCAGCCCGCCCGCAAGGCTCATGCCATGCGCGCGCCCGAGAAGATAGGTGCAGAACGCCATAAAAACAAAATGCAGCCCCATCATAATCGCCAAACTGATATTGGAACGTTCAGGCGTAGGGTCAAAGGTCAACAGCGAGCGAATCAGGTGCGGCGGATAGAACAAAAAGGACTGGGGATTGCCCGTGTTGGGCAGGCCGCAATACGTCAGCGGGTTCCATAAAGGGAACTCGCCTGCGTGAATGGAAGCATCCAGAAAAAACGTCAAGGGAGCATAATAGCGGTATATATCGTACATGCCGCCCAGACCCGTTTTTGGCAACTCAATGCCCAACAGATTGCACACGGGGCGAAGCGCTTCAAAAGCGCCGCCCATTTCATTCACCGCGGCCAGAACCACATAGTTGAAGGCAATCAATGTGGCAAGCGCCAGCAGCGTTGGCACGAACATTATTTTCACCGTCTTAACCAGCGTGCGTTTGACAGACATAAGGCTTTCACTCCGGTTTTCGCGCATAAACAGTCATAAGATCAAATAAATTCAGCGGGAAATTAAAACGCAGCAGACCAGTGTGACGCAATGCCCGATAAACCGGCCCGACCACGACTTTCCCCGCAAGCAGTTTTTCCGCCACCGTATCCATGCTGCGCCAGAAAGGAGGGTAACGAAACGACACGGCCGTATACCCCAACCGGTTCAACAAGACGCTCATGGAGTGGCGCGTGAAATAATGCACATGGGTCGGCGGATGAATCTGACGCCACCGCGCGCCGCGCAACCTCGCGCATAAGGAGCCGATATCCCCCGTGCTCAACGCAAGGACGCCGCCGGGGCGCAAATCGGCAAAGGCTTTTTCCAGAAACAACTGCGGTTCAGGCAAATGTTCAATGACATCCCAAAGGCAGACCACGTCACAGGCGCGCTCCGGCTGCCAGGTCAAATAGTCTAGGCAGCGGGCGTCCACCCCCTGCTTTTCCACGGCGGTCGCAACGGCTTCCGCTGCAACATCGCATCCCGCCGCAGTGAAATGATCGGACGCTTCCTTCAAGAAAAAACCGTAGGCGCATCCGATTTCCCACAAAAAACCGCCATCGGGAAGCAACACGGCGAGATCGCGGACCCGCCGTCGAAAATTCAGGCGCAACGCCGCCGCCTCTTCCTCGTAATCGGCGTATTCACCGCCTTTGAAATAATCCCGGGTGTATAGTTCGTGAAACATTTCCGGCGGCCAATCGAGATCGGCGCTGACGTGGCCGCAACGGGCGCAACGAGACAATCCGGGATGGAACGGCGCAAAGACCGCGCCTGCGCAACAAGTGCAGCGCCTGTCCGAAGGCACGGTTTTGTCGTTTATTTGTTCTTGCGTCACAACCGACATGAGTCCATTCTCCTGATGCAAGAAGGCTGCAATTCGGAACCTCGTCCTTTGAGATTCCCTGGAAATGTCGTCAAGTGTAATAGGAACACCGCATCCCGAGCAAATCGGCGCATCATCGCGTCAGTTTGCCGGTATGCCCGTAATCGGGTATACTAAAACAAAACGGGGAAACAAGATGGAACTTACGCAAAAACAGGAACTCTATATTTCGCGGTATATGCGCGCCGTGGCGGACGCCTTGTACGGACGGCTAAACGAACGTCAATGCGAGCGCGCCTTGTCCCGATTGCAGGGGCGGGTGCGCGAACAGATCAATGCCGCGGGAAAAGCGCGTCCTGAAGATATTGACGTGCTTGACGCGTTGCGCAAGCTGGGCGCGCCGGAGCGCCAGGCGGATATTCTTGCGCGCATATGGGGAGGTGAATCCGGCGCCGCCGAAAGCGCCGCATCCGCAACGCCTGCGCAGTCTTCGCCTCCTGAATATGATGCGCCTTCCCCTCGCAACACAACCGATGCGCCCGCCAAGACGGCAATGGACGCGCCGCTCCGGAAAGAAACGCGTCCGGCTTCGGTCTGGCTGGGCGTGCTGGCATGGTGCGCGGAACAATGGGACCTGCCGGTCTGGGCGTTGCGCGTTTTTGTCGCGCTCATAGGCGCGGTAACGTTTCCCGCGGCGTTGCTTGTCTACATGGCCGTCTATTTCCGGTTGCGCGTAAGCGGGCGGCTTGGTACTGTTCCGCCTTTGCGCTGGTTCCAGATGATTTTTCGTCCGGCGCTGACGGCGCTTATGCTCAGCGTCATTCATTTTGCGGGCGTCTACGGCGTCAAAGGGGTATGCCTCGCCTATGACACATGGCTTAAACGGGACATGCCTGACATATCGGAATGGGCATGGTTTGAAACCGAAGCGGGGCGCATGTTTTTCTGGGCGCTGACGCTGCTTGTCCCGCTGTCGCTGTTCAGCGCCATGCCCCTGGCAAACGCGTGGGACTACAGTATCAAAAGATTCACACAGGCGTGCGTCGCCCTCTATGCCATAGTGGTGTCTTTCGGCATAGCCTCGTATGTCACCGGCATTATCCTGGCGTTTGTGCGCGAGTTTACGGGCGGCTGAAAGACGCGCCACTACCGAACGCGCAACGTTACCACCACCACGCTTTTCGCGCTCGCCTCAAATATGTCGTTTTTCATGGGGGGCGCTTCTTCGGCGGTGAAGTAGTCTTCCGGGGGTGGCGCGGCGCTGTTAATACGCACATGCCAATCCCCTCCCGGCAATCGAAATCTGACGGCTGCGTCGGAGGCGTTAAAAATCATGAACACGCCCGTGTCTTCATTTTCCTTCGGATGGATACGGCACGCGATGGCGCTGGCCGGCGACGCCCAATCCACGGTCTCGCCCGAAGGCTCATACCAGACCAAATCGGCGGTGTCGCGCGCGGCGCCGCCGTTAAAAAAGGAGTTGCGACGAAATACGGGGTTCTCGCCGCGGAAAGCAATCACATTTTTATAAAACAAGAATAACTCCCTGTTTTTTTCGAGAAGCGTCCAGTCATACCAGGATATCTCGTTGTCTTGGCAGTAGGCGTTGTTGTTGCCCTGTTGTGTCCGCCCCATCTCGTCGCCGCCCAGCATCATGGGCACGCCCAGCGAAAGATACAGCGTGGCGATCATGCTTTTTTGCAGGCGAATGCGCAGCGCGTTGATTTCAGGATCTTCCGTTTCCCCTTCGTGCCCGCAATTCCAACTGAAATTCTCATCCACGCCGTCGCGGTTGCCGTCGCCGTTCGCTTCATTATGCTTTTTGTTGTAGGACACCAAATCGCGGAGCGTAAACCCGTCGTGGCAGGTGATGAAATTAATGCTATGCTCGGGGCTCCTGTCGCTGCGCATATACAGGTCGGCGCTGCCTGTCAGCCGCGTCGCGAAAACGCCCCGCATTCCCGAATCCCCACGCCAGAACCGGCGCGCATCGTCACGATACTTGCCGTTCCACTCCGCCCATCGGGCGTCGCCGAACCCGCCGACCTGATACGCGCCGCCCGCGTCCCACGCTTCGGCGATAAGTTTGACGTCCCGCAGCACCGGGTCCTCGGCAATGCGTTTTATGAGTGGCGCCTCTTCAACGATATTGCCGTTCTGATCGCGCCCCAATATCGAGGCCAGATCAAAGCGGAACCCGTCAATATGCATTACCGCCACCCAGTAACGCAGGCAATCAAGGATAAAGTCGCGCACCAGGGGATGGTTGCAGTTGAGCGTGTTCCCGCATCCTGAATAGTTCAGGTAGGCCCCTTTTGACAACAGATAATATACGCTGTTGTCAATGCCGCGAAACGACAGCGTGGGGCCGCGCTCATCGCCTTCGGATGTGTGATTGAACACGACATCCAGAATGATTTCGATGCCCGCCTCGTGCAACGCTTTCACCATGGAACGAAATTCATCCAGATGTTCAAGGCGCGTGGCGCTTATGGCGTAACGTCCTGTGGGCGCAAAAAAGCCGATGTTGCTGTAGCCCCAGTAATTTGTCAGCTGCTTGCCTGCCTTGATGCTGCATCTGCCGAGGAGCGTTTCGCCGAATTCCTGAATGGGCAGTAATTCGACGGCGTTCACGCCGAGTTCTTTCAAGTGCGGAATTTTTTCGATCAGGCCGCTGTAGGTGCCGGGATGCTTTACCCCCGAAGACGGATGGTTTGTGAAGCCCCGCACATGGGTTTCATAAATGATCAGCTCCTTCAGCGGAATATGGGGGCGCACATCGTCGTTCCAGTCCATTTTGTCATGCACCGCCACACATTTCATCGTGCCGTTGTGAATATCGCCGACAAAAGCCTTTGCATAGGGATCGAGCAAATATATGCGCGGGTTATAGCGATGGCCTTCCCGGGGCGCATGCGGCCCGTCCATACGATACATGAAATACACGCCTTCTTCCGCGCCGCGAACGAACAACGACCACACGTCGCCGATGCGATGGCGGTTCGGATCAAATTCATACTCCCAAGCCGGCTGTTGATCCTCGATCCTGTCGAACAGCGCTATCCATACCCGCGTCGCGTGGCGGCTGAATATAGTGAATCGAATGCCCTCTTCGTAAACAATCGGCCCCAGCGGATAGGGCCGCCCGACGGTAACCTGCAATATTGACGGGTCTATGGGATTCATAAAACTCATCCGGTTAAAAACAATACAATCGAAAATTACATCAAGCGCAACAGAGGACATTTTACAGACGGGACAATCGAAACACAAGCCTGACGCCGCGAGAGGCCGCATGCCGTTGGGTCATGCTATACTGTCATCGAAAGGAATTGTCGGATATGAAAGTCTTGATTGCACCTGATTCGTTTAAGGAATGCATGGACGCCTTTTCTGTCGCCGACGCGCTGGCCGCGGGCTTGCGTCGAAGCGGCGTCCCGGCGCGATCCATTGTGCGCCGGCCGCTGGCCGACGGGGGGGAGGGGTTGTTGCATGTTTTGCATCATGCCCTGGGCGGCGAGATACGGTTCAGGCGCGTTTCCGGCCCCTTGGGACAGAAGGTTAAGGCGGCGTTCGGCCTCCTTGACAACGGACGCACCGCGGTGATAGAAATGGCTCAGGCCGCAGGACTGCACCGGGCGCCGCCGCATAAACGCGACCCGCGTGTCACCACGACCGGCGGAGTGGGGGAGCTTATGCGTCATGCCCTCGATTTGGGGGTTGAGCGTATTATCGTGGGACTGGGCGGCAGCGCCACCAACGACGGTGGCGCGGGCATGGCCGCCGCAATGGGCGCGCGTTTTCTGGACGCCGCAGGGCACGAATTGCCACCGGGCGGCGCGGCGTTGCTGCAGTTGGCCGAAATAGACATGACCGGACTTGATGCGCGAATACACGACGTGGAAGTGGTGGCGGCGTGCGATGTGTCAAACCCGTTATGTGGCGCAAACGGCGCGTCCCATGTCTATGGGCCGCAAAAAGGCGCCACACCGGAAAACGTGGATGAACTTGATGCGGCGTTGCGCCATTATGCCGCCAAGATAAAAGCGCGACTGGGCGCAGACGTGGCCGCGGTGGCGGGCGCCGGTGCGGCGGGCGGATTGGCAGCCGGATTGGTGGCATTCGCCGGCGCGAAATTGCGTTCCGGCGTGGAACTGGTGTTTCAGGCCTATGGCGACATGGATACAATTATCAGGGAAGCCGACCTCATTGTCAGCGGCGAAGGGGCTGTGGACGGGCAAAGCGCGCAGGGAAAGGTCATCGCCGGGCTGGCGCGAAAAACAAAGAAAGTCGGCAAACCGCTGATTGTAGTGGCGGGAAAAGTCGGTGATGATCTCGACAAACTTTACGCTGCCGGAGTCGCCGCCGTACTGCCCATTACCGCCGAACCGACGACGCGGCGCGCCGCACTCGAAAAGGCGCCGCTTTACTTGGAACAAATCGGCCGCGCCATTGGAAACCTTGTGCCATTCCTGACGTCCGGCCTCTGAGATTTTTCTCACAAACGCCTTCGCGTATCTGTTCGCTCTTCCGCGCCGGGTTTCCAGGAAGTTCCGTCGGGCAGCAGCGACACCCACTCCAACGCTTTACGCGCCGGGTCAAGAGTATAGAGTTTTGCGCCTTTGGCCACCTTATCCGCGCCATACCCGTTGTGACCGGTGGCGCGTCCGTATATCATATCCACCCCGTCCATAACGCCGCTGTAATCGTTTACATGATCATGTCCGCAAAACATCGCCTGAATGCCTGCGGTGCGCGCTATCGGCAGCGAGGCGCCGTCTTCTTGTTCCATGCAGACGTTTTCGCCAATCACGCCGCGCGCAATGCCGCCGTCCCAAACGTCTTCGTATTGCTTGACGGGTATGTGAAACGCGGCGACCCGCATAACACGGTTTCCGCGTTCATCAAGGACGGCAGCGGCGTCGCCAATAAATTGCCGCGCTTCGTCATGGACCCCTGTGGCGCGCGTATTCAAACAGAAAACCTCGGCGAGACGCGCGCCATTGCCGTCTTCAAGGGCAAGCACATAATTGCCGTCGCTTTCCATGCCGGCATACAGGGTGTTTTTCGCCTCTGCCAACGCTTTATGCCCCATTGCGTAGTCGTCAAGTTGATCATGGTTGCCCCATGTGAAAGCCCAAGGAATCCCCAGCCCGCCGCACTGCTCAACAGCATAAACCATAAACTCCGCGCCGCGTCCGTCCGGGTTGTCATGCCACAAGTCGCCTGTAACCAGCAATACGTCCGGTTTCGCATGGTCAATGAGCCGGCGCATATCGTCAAGCGTCTTCAGGCGTTGCTTTTCTTCTCGTTGAGGCCATCTGCCTGTGCCATTGAAAAAATGAACATCAGTAAACTGCAAGATGCGGATGGCCGATGAATCGGGTATGTGTAAGCGCTTTTCCCAGGAAGGTGATGTTTGTCCGGCGCTTTCGCCTGGCGCCAAGGACGCCATAAGTAACCCTGTCGTTGAAATTCCCAAAAAATTACGCCGCGTCATTTGTTCTCTTTTCATTGCCATTTGATCCTTCTTTTACTCATGCGTTATTGCTGGTGGGAATATCGGAACAATACACGTAATGTCCTTTGCTATAACAATTCTATTCAATGAATAATTCCCAACGCGGGCGTTGCCCGCAACCCAAGAAATACACACTGACTTGATGTTTCCCGTCATTCCCGTAAAAACGGGAATCCATCTGGCGTTAACAGTTCTTCTTGTATCTTCTGGATTCCCGTTTTCACGGGAATGACGGTAGTCGTGGTCTATAGG
>DSBB01000502.1 GCA_011046175.1 Candidatus Hydrogenedentota bacterium
ACCCTGTTGCGGAGGAGAGGTGTGCGTCAAGGGTCTGGCCAAAAGTATTGTTCTTCGGCGTTGTCATCGGCCTATGGTATGGATTGTTGCGCCTTCTTCCCCTCGAAGCGCTGCTTCTCGATGTTTTAGCCAAGATTGAGGAATTGGGTGTTCTCGGAACCATCATTTTTGCGTTGCTGTATATTCCTTCCTGTGTGCTTATGTTTCCTGACGTCCTGCCCAATGCGGCTGCAGGCGCCATTTCGGGTGTGGGCGTCGGAGCGGTGGCCGTATCCTTTGGACGGGCTCTCGGCAGCGCCGCCACATTCCTGTTGACGCGGTGGGTTGCGGGTCGCTGGTGTGAGCGCAAAATTGCCGCCGATCCAAAGTTTGCCGCAGTGGCGGATGCTGTGGGGCGTGAAGGATTCCGAATCGTGGTGCTGCTGCGCCTTTGTCCCTTGTTTCCTGTCATCATGCTTAATTACTCGCTGGGTCTGACCCGTATCAGTCTTCCGGCTTATGTTATGGGCGCTTTGCTTGGTATGATTCCCCGGACTTTCTTCGTTGCCTACATCGGAGCGGGAGCGCGTTCCCTGACTGATTTGGCCGCAGGAGACGGAATACAGTTCACCGGAAACCCCATGTTGTTCTGGGGCGGGTTGGCGTTGAGTTTTGTCGTCGTGATAATTTTGGCGATTACATCGCGACGGCTCATCAATGAGGCAACACGTTAAATCAAGTGTGTCGTATTTGACAACCTTGTGGTAGTATGAGGATGTTCTGCCTGAAAGGAGAAACCTCCACGACTGCAAACGCTTCGATGTCGTTTCGGTATTACAAGCCGAAAGAAGACCATCCGGACTGGGAGGCACTGCGCAATCGCGCCCATGAACAGGCGCTGGCGGTTCTGCCAAAGTTACACTCCGATAAAGATGATTCCTTCAGGGACTGGTGTGTTGAGCGCTGGCGGGTTGCCCGCAGCGTGGGGACATCCTGCCGGAATTACCTCATCAACCGATTCTTGGGCCGTTGTACGAAATCGCATTGGTCGCCGCCGGCCTATACGTCTATAAAAATGGCGTTTTTTTCGGTCTGCCAATCTGGTTGATTGTTTATTGGCTTTATATTTTCCGCGTTCTTAAAGCCGTTCTTGACCGTATTGAACAGCGTTTCTCGCGAATATGATGATACGCGCGTTGTCTTGGACTCCACTGAAATACTATACTTAACCCAGTGCAATATTCGGGTTAAGGCGTGGCAGACGGATTCATTTCAAAATAAAGGAATTAAATTATCATGCTTAAAGGTCTAGGTGATCTGGGAAAGATGGGCGGTATTATCAAGCAGGCTATGGAGATGAAAACCCGCATTGACGAATTGAAGGAAAAACTGGGCGATATGCGTATTGAAACCTCCGTGGGCGGCGACATGGTCTCCATTGTCATGAACGGCAACATGGAGGTCGTTTCAATTAAAATATCGCCGTCCATTATAGACGCCAATGACCCGGAGACGCTCGAGGGACTGGTGACGGCCGCTGTTAACGCATCCGTATCGAAAGTGCAGGAAATGGTGAAGAAGAAGATGACGGAATTAACAGGTGGCGTGGACATTCCGGGGATGATTTAGTTGTGCGTATCGTTTATTTTGGCACACCACAACTGGCGGTTCCCACGCTGAACGCCGTGGCAGAGCATCACGAGGTGGTTGCTGTTGTCACACAGCCGGATCGGCCGCGCGGGCGAAGCGGTAAACCAGCGCCGCCGGCGGTGAAGACATGGGCGCTGGAACACGGCCTGCAGGTGCATCAGCCGGAAAAACTGCATGACGGTGTTTTCGAAGCATGGCTGCGCGAACAAAACCCCGAATTGTGCGTGGTCGCCGCGTATGGTCGCCTCCTCAAACAACCGGTGCTCGATGTGCCGCCAAAAGGCTGGTTGAACCTGCATCCAAGCCTGTTGCCGCGATGGCGCGGGCCGTCTCCCATTCAAACTGCAATTCTCGAGGGCGATACAAAAACCGGCGTTACCATCATGCGCATCGTGCTTGAGATGGATGCGGGCGACATCGTATTGCAGAAAGAAACGCCCATAACGCCGGAAGAGACGGCGGGCGAATTGACCGTACGGCTTGCGGATATGGGGGCGGCGCTTATGATCGAGGCAATCGCGCTCGTCGAGCGCGACGCGGCCCCTGCCATACCCCAGAACCCCGCCCGAGTAACCATCAGCAAGGTCTTCGAAAAATCTCATGGCCGCATACAATGGGCGGAACCGGCGCAACGCATCCATAATCGCGTGCGCGCCTGTAATCCCTGGCCAATGGCACAGTGTATGTTTCGGAATCGGTTTTGCCGCATTCTCAGGACGCTTCCAATTCACACCCCAACCGACGCGACGCCCGGCGCGGTGATCGCCGTGGAAAAGGATTGCATTATCGTTGCCACCGGCCACGGGCGGATTGCCGTCACGGAGTTGCAGATGGCGGGACGCAAGGCATTGGACGCGAGCGCGTTTTTGCGTGGCGCGCCCGTAACACCCGGGGAACGCTTCGAGGATATTTCAGATGCCGGTTGACCTTGTGCGCGATTGTGCCGTATCGGCGCTGATGCGTATTTTGGAAAACAGCGCTCATACGGATGTCGTGCTGGACAGAATACTACGCAAACGAAAATTGTCTTCGCGGGGAAGTCGTTTTCTCACTCATCTCGTTTATGGCGTGGTGCGCCATAAACTACTCTGTGATCATGTGTTAAGCGACCTCTGTGATCAGCCCCTCGACAAAATCCCCGCGCCCGTGCTGATGGTGTTGCGCATGGGAGTGTTTCAGGCGTTCTTTTGCGCAAACGTCACACGCCCAGCGCTGGTGCATACCAGTGTTGACCTTGCCCGGCGCAGGGGAAACGTCGGACTGGCCAAACTTGCGAATGCGGTGTTGCGCCGCCTGCCAGACCGCCTCGAAGCGGTGCGTCTGCCCGACCGCGAACATGATTTCATCAACTATCTGAGGGTGCGCTATTCCATGCCGCGCTGGATGGTGCGCCTTTGGATGGATTTATTTGGCGCTGATGACGCGGAAAAGTTTTGCGCCGTATGCAATACGCCCGCGCCCGTAACCATTCGGGTGAATACGCTGCGCACGGACAGGGAAACGCTTGCGCGCCAGCTGGTGGCGGCAGGATATGCCGCATCACCCGTGTGTGATTGCTTGGACGCGTTGAGCGTGACCGGGGAAGGGAATCTATTCAAAAGCAAACTGTTTCTGGACGGACTTTTTATGCTGCAAGACCCGGCCTCGATGCTTGCGGCGGCAATGACAACGCCCCGGCCAGGACAGCGCATACTCGATATGTGCGCCGCGCCGGGCGGCAAGGCAACCCATATGGCGGCCTTATCCGGGGGCAAGGCGTTTGTTGTGGCGGCGGAACGTTATCTCGGACGGATGGAGCGGATTCGGGAGAACTGTGCGCGCATGGGCATGTCCAATCTAAGCGCTGTCTGCGCCGACGGACTCCAGGCGCCGTTTGAAGACGGCGCTTTTGACTGTGTGCTCCTTGATGCGCCCTGCTCAGGTCTGGGAACTTTGCGACGCCACCCGGAAATAAAATGGCGCGCCATGCCGGACATGCCGGCGCGGATGGCCGTGACGCAACGCGCCTTGTTGCGAAAGGCCATGCAACTTTGCAAGAATGGTGGATTGATTGTATATTCTGTATGCACCTTGACCCGGCAGGAAACGCTGGAAGTCGTTGAAGAAGTGATGTCGGACGGAACCTGTGTTTCCGAAGACGCACCGGAGCAATTCAATTCGTGGAAAACAGCACAGGGACAATACCAGACCAACCCCCTCGGCGCAGCATGGGACGGCTTTTTCTTGACACGTTTTCGGAAACGGTCCTGAGTTTCGTCTTTTTTATCTTGCGTTTCATTACATGGGGCATGCAGTGGTCCATGGCGTTGGCCGTTTTTTTGCTCGTAATGGCGGGCGCGGGATATTTCGTTTATTCCGTCGCGCTCGAGGGCGGACGCCATGTCAGTGTGCCAGACATTGTGGACATGCCCATTACCGAGGCCGCGTTTATGCTGACTGAGCGCGGTATCGAGTTGGGGCGGCAATCACCCGTTTCCCACCCAACCATCCCTAAATATCACATTATCGCACAGCGCCCCGGCGCGGGACGCGTGGTGCGCGAGGGACGGCGCGTCAATGTCGTTGTGAGCATGGGGAAGGATTATCTGCGCACGCCTGATTTGGTCGGCATGTCGCTCGAAGAGGCGCGCCGCGAAATTACCACTTCCCGCTTTCGCGTGGGAAGCCTGGCGCGGGTGCCAAATGATGCGCCCCGTGATACGGTGTTGGCGCAGGACCCGCCTTCCGGCGGCGAATTGTCAGATCAAGGTGAAATTCATTTGTTGCTGAGCGCCGGCTCCGAACGGCCAAGCGCGATCATGCCGGACTTGCGAGGGACGCCCGTGGCGGACGTGGATGCCGCGCTCGCCGATATTGATGTGGCGCTGGTGGCGAGGGAAGTGGATATCCCCAATGCCGCAACCGATGTCGTGCTGGCGCAGAATCCCGCGCCCGACACTCTTATTTATCAGGGACAGACGGTTACTTATGATTACAAACCCTCTGTCGCGGGTGACGCGCCGTCCGCGCGCTATGAAGCCACCGTGCGCCACCAAATGTTTTACGACTGGTTTGGACGGGAAGTTCGCGTGGAGGTTATTGACCGCATGGGAAACAGGCAGACCGTGTATAAGAAGGCGCCCGAGTTTGACGACGCAGCGCGCGCCACCTATGTTGCCGGAACCGCCATCCGCGTGCCCGTTACATACATCATCGAGGCAACGGTTGAAGTGTATATTGATGGTATGCTTGAAGCGTCTTATCTACTGAAAGACGGCAATCCGCCGATGAAGACAAACTGACTGGCCTGATGCCTGTATAAAGCCGTACCGGCGATAGGAAGAGTATTCGCATGTCAGAACAAAAAGTAAAAGTGGCCCCGTCGCTGTTGTCTTGTGATTTCAGCCGGTTGGGCGAGGAAATTCGCGCCGTCGTGGATGCGGGCGCCGATATGATCCATTGCGATGTCATGGACGGACATTTCGTGCCGAATATCACCTTCGGGCCGCCCGTGCTCGCAAGCCTGCGACGCCACTGTGACGTGCCTATGGACGTGCATCTCATGATTGAACGCCCCGAAGACTATGTGCAAAGCTTTGCCGACGCGGGCGCCGATATCATAACTGTTCAGATAGAAGCAACACGCCACCCCCACCGCCTGCTGCAAAAAATCAACGACCTCGGCTGCAAGGCGGGCGTCGTGCTCAACCCCGGAACGCCGGAAGAATCCATCGAGTTCCTGGCCAATATGGTGGACATGGTCCTCATCATGACGGTCAATCCCGGATTCGGAGGACAGTCGTTCATTCCCGAAATGCTCCGAAAAATCAGGAATGTGCGGGACATGATCGGCGACCGCGACCTCGAAGTGGACGGCGGCATAGACGACAAAACCGCCCCGGCCGTCATCGAAGCGGGCGCCAATGTGCTCGTAGCAGGCTCATACATATTCGCCGGGCAATACGCCTACCGCGAAGCCATAGACCGACTCAAAGACGCAGGGAAATAATTCCTTATTCTCACAGTTTCGCGAGGATGGCGCTGAGGCGGCGTTCGCATTGGATGGCGGCGCGTACCGTGTGGTAGTTGATTTTCCAAGCGTGGCCCATGTAATCCCACAGACGGTTGTTGTTTTCGTCGAACAGCGGATACCATTCGCCTACTTCATGGTTGATGACGTGGTCCATGACGAAGCGATGCACGTTTTCGTAGGCGTCCCAGTATTTGTCCTCGCCGAACAGCAGGTACGCGTCGAGCATGCCCACGAGCGTTTCCGCCTGTTGCCAGAATTCCTTGTTGTGCTCCCGGGCCGGTCCTTCGTTCGGGCCTTCACAGTACACGCCGCCGCGCTCCCAGTCAACGCCGTATTTGTGGCAGTGGTCGTAGAGCTTGCGCATTTTCTCCTTAAACGGCCCCACGTCCATCCCGAGTATGTCCAGCGAATGTTTGAGCAGCCATGCGAACTCGACGTTGTGGCCAAAACTCGTGTTGTCGAGCGGGCGGCCTTCGTCGTCGTCCACATCGCGGTCGGAACCCCACACATTCTTAAAAAGGATGGCGCGCAGCGGTGTCCAATCGAAGGCAAACTGCGCCATGCCCGTGCCGTGTTCAGGATGTATCATGCGCCCGAACAGCAGGTCTATGACGCGTTGCGTGTCAGTTTTGTGCAGGTGATGGCCGGTCGCTTCGTAGAGGTTGGTGAACGCCTCCATAAGATGCATGTGTACGTCCAGCGATTTGCGGTCGCCGCCATATACGCCGGGCGCCTTGGGCGACCAGTCCTCCTCGAAGAACTCGCCGAAACCGCCATGCCGCAGGTCTGCGGCGCAGGCCTTCAATACGCGCCAGGTGTCCTCAGCCATTTCGAGGGCTTCCCGGTCGCCCGAGGCCATGGCGTATTCGCTCAGGGAATAGATGCCGAAACTCTGGCCATACATGATTTTTGCGCGGTCGGCGGGCGTGCCGTCCCGATCACAGGTCCAGTACCAGCCGCCGTGTTCCCTGTCCAGAAAATGGCGCAGCAGAAACTCAACGCCCTGCGCGGCGATGTCCAGAAATGCGCCATTGCCCAGACCCGCGCGATGCGCCGAGGAATAGGAGTAGATCATCCGCGTTTGACACACCACCGTTTTCAGCCCTTCGCCGGTGGGATTGCCGTCCTTATCCAGATAGGTGAGGAACCCGCCGTATTTCTCGTCCACGCCGCGGGTTGACCAGAAGGGCAACAGTTCATTAAACAGATGGTGCTGCATTTCTTTCTGCGCTTTTTCAACGCGTTCCCTGATGCTCATTATGTATTCCTCCATGTTGGATTGTTGCGGGTGATTGTTATGATCGAGCCTCACTATTCTATGCCAGAAAAGGGCGCGCAGACAAGCCGGTGAAATATTCGGGTTAGCGGTTGCGGGGATGTTTTTCCGCCTTCGGGGCATGGTATACTTCAAGTCGAGGTGACCAAAAGATGATTTGCCAAAAGTGTATGAAAAATGTTGCCACGGTAAAGTTCACGGAAGTCGTGGACGGCAAGGCGATGCAGCATCATTTATGCAGGGATTGCTTCGACTCCTGCCAGCGCGACGCCGCCGGGTTTTCTGTGGATGTGCCCAAACCCGGCGCGCGTTCCGGGAAGCGGCAACCTGTTGCCACCCGCTCTGAATCGGCGCCCCGGTGTCTTTCCTGCGGCACGTCGTTGAACCGCATATTCGAATCCGCCGAAGT
Organism: Candidatus Hydrogenedentota bacterium; assembly: GCA_011046175.1. Classification (GTDB taxonomy): domain Bacteria; phylum Hydrogenedentota; class Hydrogenedentia; order Hydrogenedentales; family CAITNO01; genus SLFT01. The sequence continues at coordinate 7,327 of DSBB01000502.1, forward strand.
GGGGTGCCCTTCGTGTTATTCCACCTACGGCAAGGAGATAGAATCCATTTTGGAAGCCCTTCAGCGCGGTCTGGCGCACCGGGGAAAGGTGTTTAAGTGCGACGACGCGCGGGCGAAACTCTCCGTCGAATTGCAGGCAAAACGCATGCTTTTGCGCAGTGTGCTCAAGGCGGAGAACTATGAAGAGGCGGCGCGGTTGCGCGACGAAATAGCGAAGATGGAGGCCGAAGTGCAAAGCGCGGACGCCGCGTCCAACACCGGAGGGTAGAGAGGCATGGAACGTCTTGCAGCTCATATTCCAGAGTGGACGGGGCAGCCGTCGGGCGCAAAGGAGCCTGTTGTTTTATGTCAGTGCGCCCTGGCGCGGAATCTTCGCGAGTTTGTTTTTCCACAGTGCTGTATTGATGATGAACGGCGCGCGGCGCAGGCGCGGGTGCGGGCGTTGCTGAACGCCGACGGCGTCATCCCGAACGGCGCGTATTACGCCGCCGCCGAATTGGATGAGGTGGGGTTGAGATTCCTGGCGGAAAGGCGGCTTATTACCTATGAAATGCTATGCGCCGTCGGGCCGCGCGGGGTATATGTGTCCGAGAACCAATCTCTGGCAATAATGGTCAACAGTTCCGATCATGTCGTCATTCGAGCGCTTACGGCGAATGGAAAGGTCGAGGACGCATGGAAAAGGGTTAATGATGTGGATGACGCGCTGGGGCGGCGGCTCGATTTTTCGTATCATGAGCGGCTGGGCTATTTGACGCGGTCGCTGCGCATGGTGGGCACGGGACTGAAAGTAAGCGTGTTGCTTCACTTGCCCGGCTTGGTCATGATGCGCGCCATTCATGACCTGGAACGCCGGATGCGCAGGCGACGCCTTCACTTGTGCGGCATGACGCTGGGCGATCCGCGTGCGGCCGCTCCACCGCCGCCGGACATCCTGCCGGGCTCCGCCTACGGGCTTACCGCCGCCATTGAGCCCGTGGGATACCAATGCCTGTATATGGATTTGCTGGGCGCGCTGGCCGCGCCGACGGCAAATACCGTGGGCAATCTGTTTTTGCTTGGCAACGGCGACACGCTGGGGCTGTCCGAGGCGGAAATTATTTTCCACGCCGAACAGGCCGTGGCGGACATTGTGGAAAGCGAAGGGGAAGCCAGGCGGCAGTTGAAACGGGAACGCGGGGACATTTTGCTTGACAGCATCAGCCGCGCCCTCGGCATAGCAAGCGGCGCAAGGCAGCTGGGTATGGGTGAAGCGCTGACGCTCGCGTCGTTGATACGGCTTGCCGACGCAATGGGATTGATGGCGGGGTTTGATCGGACCGCCCTCAACACGACGCTGCTTGAATGCCAAAGCGCTCATTTGCAGATTATGCGCGGCATTTCCCCGGACGCGCCGCTGCTGGCGGGAGAACGGGCGCGCCTGTTCCGAACCCTCTTCTCCGGCGCAACCATCAACTAGTGTCTTGTCCAGCCTGACGTGTCGTAATAGTGTTTGGCGCTTTTTTTTGACTGCGCAAGCCGCGATTGCGCTTTGCATTTCCTTCTTAGGCATAAACCGCAATCATATTGATTCCTCTAAGGCGGTCTTTGCCCGCAACCCGGATTTGACTATTCTCTTCCTATGTTGTTCACGCTTCAGCGCGCGGTAATAGCGCGCAAACCCTGAGTCATACACGCAACCCCTCACGCTAAAGCGTGAACAACATACCCGATTTCTTTTTCTTGACCATAGAAGATGACCCACAAGTTAATAAGACATTTGATGCATGACTGGACGCCAGCCCGGATATGTCCCTGTTTCCGTTACGTTTCATCGTTTGCGGGAAACGCAAACACTCGCGAAGAACCTGCCCGACTATAAGGCGTCATCGCCGGGTGCGCTGGAAGAGCACGGCGGCGACGATGATGAATCCGGTGAGCATCAGGCGTCCGGCCTCGCCAACGGCGTTGATGCTCAGTATCTTTTCGAGGTATCCGATGGTGAGCGCCCCCACAAGGGTAAGCGACACGCCGCCGCGTCCGCCCATGAGGTTGGTGCCGCCGATGACGACAATGGCGATTGCGGTCAGCTCATAGGACGCGCCCGCCTCGGGGTCGCCCTGGGTTTCCTGGGCGGTCTGGCAAATGCCCGCCACCGCCGAAAACAGGCCGCTCATCGCATAGGCGAGGGTTTTGATTGCGGCAACGGGCACGCCGGACAAACGCGCCGCCTCTTCGTTGCCGCCTATGGCATACATGTAGCGGCCCGGGCGCAACCGCGACAACAACAGCCAGGATATCACCGCGCATCCCAGAAACACAAGCGTCACCACCGCAATGTTGTTGCCCAGAATACGCGCATTCAGCAGGTCAAAGAAGGCCGGAAAATCAAGGTACTCGAAGCCGTCCGCAGTTTGAACGCCCTGCGAGATTTTGCGTCCGCCGGAAATGTACTTCGCCACGCCCCGGGCGAACACCATCATGGCGAGGGTGGCAATAAACGCCTGCACACGGAATCGCGCCACAAGCACACCGGACGCCGCCCCGCAGCCAAGCCCCGCAAGCAGACACAACGGCACCGCTGCCAGCGGCGACCACTGCCAGTGTATCAGGAATAGGGCCGACAGCACCGCGACGAGTCCAAGCACGCTGCCCACGGCGAGATCAATGCCGCCGGTGATGATGACCAGCGTCATGCCGCAGGCGAGTATGCCGTAGCGGGAGATGTGCCGCAGCATGTCGCGATGCGTGTCCCATCGGAAGAAAGCGCCTTCCGCGTTGAAAACGGCGCCCAGCAGCAGAATCACCAACAGCGCAAGCAGCGCGCGGCTGATGGGCAGTGCGAGAATGCGTCGGGGCGTGTCCAGCCGGTTTCGCAAGGTGGTTTCAGTCATGTCTTTCCAACTCCTGTGATGACCCCCTCTGCGTTGCGCCGCCGCCCATGGCCGCCGAGAGGATGATTTCAGGAACGGCGTCGGCGCGGTCAAGACGCGCGGTAACGCGCCCCTGATGCATAACTACTATACGGTCGCTCAACGCTATCAGTTCGGGCATCTCCGAGGTGATGAGCAACACGGCAATGCCCGCCGCGCTCCACTGGGCCATCAGCCGGTAGATGTCCTGTTTTGCGCCCACGTCCACGCCGCGCGTCGGCTCGTTCAAAAGCAGTACGCGGGGTTGCGTTTCCAAGCATTTTGCAAGCGCTGTTTTTTGTTGGTTGCCGCCGGAAAGCGTGTCCACGGACTGCTCAACATAATCGGCGCGAATGCCGAACATGCGCATTCGCTCCCGTGCGGCGATCCGCTCCCGTCCTTCCCGCAGCCATCCGCCGGGCGAGTAGGACGCCAATGCGCCCAACGTAATATTATGGGTAACGCTCATGCCCTGAACAAGCCCCTCCCCTTTGCGGTCGCTGGACAACAGCGCAAGCCCCCGGCGCAGGGCGTGCCGCGGGGAGCGGGGAATATAGGGAGCGCCGCACAATTGAGCCGCGCCGGCGATTACGTTCCCGTATGCGCCGTACAGTCCGTACATCAGTTCGCCCGCGCCGGAACCCTGCAACCCCGCAAGCCCCACGATTTCGCCCGCGCGCGCCGTCAGGGAAATATCTTGCGCGGCGGGACGGGGACGCCCCCCGGGATCGGGGACGGTTAGCTCCTTGAGTTCAAGGACGGGTTCCCCCGGAGAAACAGGCGCGCGCCGGTACATCTCGCCCACGGGACGCCCCACCATCCAACGAATGAGTTCGGGCCGGGGCAGGGCGGCAGCGGCGGCAGTGCCGATATAATGTCCGTCGCGCAGCACGGTTATCCTGTCCGCAATGCGATAAATCTCTTCCATCTTGTGGCTGATATACACCACGCCGCATCCGCGCCTCTTAAGGTCGTCAATCACCGTAAACAAACGCTCCACTTCCGGCTCCGTCAACGCGCTGGTGGGCTCGTCCATAACGATGATTGATGCGTCATAAGAAAGCGCTTTCGCTATTTCCATGGTTTGCTGCACGCCAATCGGATACGCGCCCACAGCCGTGTTCGGCGACGCTTGAACGCCCAGACGCTGCAACAGCGAGGCGCAGTCCCGCCGTTCACGGACAAAACGAAGCCAGCCCAACGGTCCCGTTTGCTCCCGTCCAAGAAAGATGTTGTCCGCCACAGACATATCCGGCACAAGCGAAAATTCTTGATGGATAATGGAAATGCCGTGCCGGGCCGCGTCCTGAGTTGATCGAAATCGTACCGGACGCCCCTTGACGTAAATCGCCCCGGCATATTCGGTGTGCACGCCGCAGAGTATGCGCATAAGCGTGCTTTTGCCCGCGCCGTTTTCCCCCGCGAGCACATGCGTTTCCCCGGCGCGCAGTTCAAACGAGACGTCATCAAGCACCAGCGGCCCGGAGAAGTCCTTGGTGATCCCTTTCATTTCAAGCAGAACGTTGCCCACAAATATATTTCCTCTTGAACAAACATATAACCGGCGTCTTCGTCAATACGGCATAGTGTAACACAGAAGAAATTACGGTTGCCGCGCTTCGCGGACTTCCGCCAGAAAAGTCGCCGCCACTTCTTTATATTCCTCAGGATACTTGCGAAGGAAATCCTGATGCCGCCCTTCACGGAATAAATGGAGCCTTTTCATGGGCGCCGAACAGCGGTTGTACAGCGCCTGCGTTTCACTGACTTTCAATTCCGGCTCTGAATCGCCCGCAAGGATAAGCGCGGGCATGGCGCAGTGCTCCATGAATTCCACGGGCCGAAGTCGCCATGAAGGGGTATGGGTGAAAAAAGACAAGCCAATGTAATAGGGCCAGGCGATAAAGTGGGGGACGCCCACCAGTCCAAGGCGGTTGCGCACAGCGTTGCCCAGCGTATCGTAACTGGACTCGAGTATGACAAACGAGAGTTCCGGCAGGTGCGGCAGCGCATAGCAGATTGTTGCCGCGCCCAGTGATATGCCGTTCGCGCCAATCTCGGTGTAGCCCCGATCGCGAAGAAATTCATAACAGGCCTTCAAGTCTTTGCGTTCCTCCCAGCCAATTGTCACGGCGGGGCCCGTGCTCTTGCCTGTTGCCCGAAGGTCGGGCAGCAACATGCTGTAACCGTGCTCAAGAAAAAAAACGGCGCGTTCAAGGCCGGCGCGCCGGTTCGAGTCAATACCGGCCAGGAATATCACCGCGCGGGTCGGATTCGACGGAATGTGCCACGCGGAAAGCCGCACGCCGTCTCCCACATCAATAAAAACTGATTCGACGGCGTCATTACCCAACATCTCTATGTCTTCGATTGCCGCGGGACGGGGACGCACGGTAAAGTATACGCCGCCCGCGGCCACGACACCCCACGAAAAAAGAAAACCAACCGCAATGGCAACAACAATGCGTCTCGTCCTCTTCTTCATTTTACCTACCATGCCTTAACTCGGGTTGAAAACGAACGATACGGGCAACATTTCCGTCTTATGCGACAACAGGCAGGGAAGTATCATGACTGGTGAGCGGCGACATAAACCGGCATGCGTGACTCCGGAATTTGTTGCACGACTTTTCCCGCTTGCAACGCCTTGTAGTCCACAAGGTCAATGCGACAGCCCAACAGTATCTCAAGTCCCTGCAAAAGACCGAAAAAACGCTCATATTGCACGCGCGCATTGTCGGCGTCACATTCCACGACAAAAGTGGCAATGTCTCTGGAAGGGTTAAAATCCTCGCTTGCGACAGCGCCGAAGGCCTCCAGCCGCAGCACATGGAAAACTTGACACAAGGCGCGAATAGCTTCCAATTTTTCGTTAAGAACAGACACTACGACCTGCGCTCCTGTTTGTTGCGCCAAGGCAAGCCTCGGCGGCGACTCCACCATGAAAGAATAAAACACGCCGCCTTGGTTTGTCAATTGTTTCTACTGATTTAACGTGAATCCATAAACAACCATCTGTTCTTCATGAGGATATCGTTCGGGAAGCGGCGGAAAAGGCGCCGCAAGTTTTATCGCATTCACGCCGGATTCGCCAAGAGCGGGGTCGGCGGCATGCTTGGTAACCATTGGCGTTCCCAGCAGGTCGCCGTGCCGGTTCACCCAGAAAGTAACTTCGGCAACATTTTCAGCTGCGTCCATCATAATGCCGGGAGGTATTGCCCAAACTGATTCCACTTTCCTTTGTATCAAGCGCACCCATCCGGCAAGTTCTGATGGAATGGAATCCGATTTCACGCCTGTTGTAGCAGTGATCGTCTCCAATTTCACCGGCTTCGGCTCAGGCTTCGGCTCAGGCTTCGGTTCAGGCTTCGGTTCAGGCTTCGGTTCAGGCTTCGGTTCAGGCTTCGGTTCAGGCTTCGGTTCAGGCTTCGGTTCAGGCTTCGGTTCAGGCTTCGGTTCATGCTTCGGGTCATGCTTC
>DSBB01000259.1 GCA_011046175.1 Candidatus Hydrogenedentota bacterium
GGCGGGCGTGGTAATCGCCTTTTCGGCGTCCTCGTTGATGAGAATGCGCACGTCGCCCGACGGCACAAGTTTCGCCTTTGCCGCAAGCAGCACACCCACGAGCGACAGCACCACGCCGCAAAACATGACCACGCCCATTACAATGGTAATCAGACCGCCCATGAAGGAAGTCTCCTCTATCGGTTAGAGCTGAATGCCCGAAAATGCCATGAATCCAATTGCCATCAGGCCGGTTAACACAAAGGCAATGCCGAGGCCGCGCAGCCCGTCGGGCACATGACTGTAGCGCATACGCTCGCGGATGCCCGCCAAAGCCGTAATTGCAATTGCCCAGCCGACACCCGAGCCAAAACCATACACCAAGCTTTCTCCAAGGTTGTAGGAGCGTTCCACCATAAACAGAGACGCGCCGAGTATGGCGCAGTTTACGGCGATCAGCGGCAGGAATATTCCCAGCGCGGCGTACAGTTTCGGCACGTACTTGTCGAGTATCATCTCAACAATTTGCACTATGGCGGCAATAACGCCGATGAAGCTCAAGAAATACAAGAAAGATATATCCACATTGGCAAGCGACGGGTGAATCCACGCCATCGCGCCCGGCGCCATCAGATAGTTGTACACCAGATAGTTAATGGGCACGGTAATGGTAAGCACGAACGTAACGGCAAGTCCCAGTCCGAACGCATTTTCAACTTTTTTCGAGCAGGCGAGAAACGAACACATGCCCAGAAAAAAGGCCAACGCCATATTTTCGATAAAAATGGATTTGATCAGGAGACTCAAATAATGTTCCATATCATGAATTCTCCACTTGCTCGGGTTTCCATACACGCAACACCCAGATGATAACGCCTATCAGGAAGAAAGCGCTCGGCGCGAGCAACATCAGTCCGTTTGGCTCATACCATCCTCCGGCGGTTACCGGACGCAGGATAACGAAGCCGAAAAGGGAGCCGGCGCCGAACAATTCGCGGAAGAAACCCACCGCAACCAGAATGAGCGTGTAGCCGAGGGCATTGCCGACGCCGTCCAGAAAACTCAACCAGGGGCCGTTCTGCATCGCATACGCCTCGGCGCGGCCCATCACGATGCAGTTGGTGATAATCAGCCCGACAAACACGGAAAGCTGTTTGCTGATGTCAAACAAGTACGCCTTCAATATCTGGTCGGTGAGTATCACAAAAGACGCGATAACGGACAACTGCACGATGATTCGAATGTTGGGCGGGATATTGTTGCGCAGGAAACTTACCACGGTCGAGCTGCCCGCCGTTACAAATACCACCGCCATGCTCATTACCAGCGCCGTCGCCATGTTTGTGGTAACGGCCAGCGCCGAACAGATGCCCAGCACCTGCAGCGCAATGGGATTGTTGTTAAACAGCGGGTCAACGAGCGCTTCTTTTTCTTTTCGACTTAGTTTCATGTTGTCATGCCCTCCCGCTTTTCCCGAACGATTTCAGGAAAGGCGCGTAGCCGTTTTCTCCAAGCCAGAATTGCAACATATTGGTAACACCGCGGCTGGTGAGCGTGGCGCCGCTGAGTCCGTCCACCTCGTAGGGAGCTTCCTCGGGTGTGCCTGCCGGCCCTTTTATCACTTGTATAGCGGGTTTCCCCGCGTCGTCATACGCGAGACGTCCCGGCCACAGCGCCTTCCAGCGTGGATTATCCACTTCTCCGCCCAATCCGGGCGTTTCAGCCTGTTCATAATAGGTCAATCCGCGGATGGTGCGTCCATCCGCATCCAACGCAAGGAACCCCTTCATGGTGGACCATAATCCTTTGCCGACAATGGGCAGCACCAGCATGGTTACCCGGCCGTCTTCCATCACCTCGTAAATTTGCACTTTTTCAGGCATGGTGCGTATGCCCGCATTGTTGTCCGGAGCGGGCATTTCCGGCGCTTTGCTCTCGTCAAACTCATCCTCCCCGGCAGCGTCCAACAACTGGCCGGTTGTCACATCAAGCACACGGGGCCGGATGTTCTGAAAGATTTCCTCGACACGGGCGCGGTCCACCTTTTCTCCCGGCTGCACCAACCACGCAGCCTGGAGAACGCTTTTCTGTTTATCCAATAATTTGTTGACTTCCTGCCGTTCACGCAGCGCCACATTTGCAGTCGAAATGAGAATCGAACAGACAAAACAAACTGCGGCGGCAAAGCCAAATATATATTTCATACTATACTGCACTGCGCGCGACCCTCCTGCTGATGTGTTTGGTAACAATCACATGGTCAATCAAAGGCGCCATGAGGTTCATGAACAAAATGGCAAGCATGATCCCTTCCGGGAAAGCGGGGTTCACAACGCGCACAAGAATGGCCATCACGCCGATGCCCGCGCCGTAAACATACTTGCCCAGCTGCGTGTACGCGGCGGTAACCGGTTCGGTGGCCATGAACACCATGCCGAAGGCAAACCCGCCGATCACAAAGTGCCAGTGGAAGGGGAGATTCATCATTTCATTGGTCTGGGAGCCCGCCAGATTCAGAAGCAGCGTCATTACGAGGCCGCCGCCGAACATGGCCGCCATGATGCGCCACGACGCCACGCCCGTGAAGATCAGCAACGCCGCGCCCAACAGGCACGCCAATGTCGAGGTTTCGCCGATGGAGCCGGGTATCGAACCCAGAAAGGCGTCAAGCCAAGTGGCGGCGCGTCCGTTTATTTCCATGGCGGTAACGGCCGCCTGATAAGCCTTGTCCGAAGCGCCGGGATCAATCTCGGCTACTCTCGCCAGCAGTGTCGCGCCGCTGAACCCGTCCACCGCTTTTTCCGCGGCGACCGGGACCCAGACATCCTCGCCGGAGTTTTGTGCGGGATAGGCGAAATAGAGAAAGGCGCGCGCAACCAGCGCCGGGTTGAAAATGTTCATGCCCGTACCGCCGAACGCTTCCTTTCCGATGATCACGCCAAACGCGGTGGCAAGCGCCACCTGCCAAAGCGGAATCGTCGGGGGCAGGATCAACGGAATGAGGAAACCCGTAACAAAGAATCCCTCGTTCACCTCATGCTTGTTGATCATCGCGAACAACACCTCGATACCGCCGCCCACAGCGAAGGTTACGATGAATATGGGCAGAAAATACAGCGCGCCATGGGCAAAACACGCCAGCGGATTACCGGGATTGAACCCCAGTCCCACCGCGCTGATAATAGCGGCGCGCCAGCCTTCCGGGGTGGCGCCCGCCGCCAGCGCGGCATTAACCTGATAACCCACATTCCACAATCCAGCCAAAATGGCCGGAAACAGCGCAATGACCACCGTCATCATCAGCCGCTTCAAATCAAGCGCGTCGCGCACATGGGGCGCGCCCGCAGTTACTTTTCCCGGCGTGAAATTGAATGTGTCTATCGCCTCGTACAAGGGATAGAAAATCTCGAGTTTGCCGCCTTTTTCAAAAAGCGGCCTTGGCATGTCCATCAAGTTGCGTAAGAATTTCATGGGCGCGTGTTACCCTTCTCTTTCTATCAGTTCAAGGTTCCGTCGCAGCAACGGGCCGAAGTCCGTCTTGCCCGGGTCCACAAAACTGCAAAGGGCCAAATCTTCTTCATCCAATTCAAGGCAACCCAGTTTCTCGGCGGTTTCTATGTCGTCCACGCACAGGGAACGCAGCAAAAACGTGGGTAATATGTCCAGCGGCATCACCTGCTCATACAGGCCGATGGGCACAATCGCGCGGGGGCTGCCGTTGGTGGTCGTGGTAAAGTTGAATTTCCTGCCGGGCGACAGAACGGAAAGGAACAAACGGCTGAGGGAAAACTTGTCGGCGCCCGGCGCGAGCCAGCCCATAAACTCCCGTTCACGGCCTTCGGCCAGCGCGGAAATCCCGTTATGGAACCGCCCAAGAAACCCCAGCGCCTCGCCCATTGCGGCGCGTCCGTTTAACACCGATCCGGAAATCACGCGGTTCTCGCCGGGAGCCAGTTCACCTTCGGTCAATTCATCCACCGAGGCGCCCAATCTCGTTCGCAGAAGACGCGGTTGGTTCACGCCCGGCCCGGCAAGGCTGACCACGCGGCTTACGTCCAGTTTGCCCGTCAGCACGGTGGCCCCGATGTTGAGCAAATCCTGCAAACCAATGTGCCACACAGTCTTTGCGCGGCTGACCGGGTCAAGCGCGCCGATGTGTACGCCCACTGTGCCGGCGGGGTGGGGCCCCGAAAAGACCTCGATGCTGACATTGCCCGGGGGCGACGCAGGCGCGAGTTCCGTGCCGCGCATCTTGCAAAAAAACACCTTGCCTTCAGTCAGTTTTGAAATCAGCCGCACCCCGGCGTCCAGCGCATCCCGGCGTCCGTCAAGCACGGCGTCCATGGACGGCGCGAGCGGATTGGTATCGCAGGCGTTGATAAAAATCGAATGGGGCGCGGCGTCAATGGCGGGCGATTTACTGTAAGGACGCGTGCGAAGGGCGGTCCACAAACCCGATTCAACCAGCAGCGAAACCGCTTCTTCACGCGTGTAATCGCCGGGCGCTTTGCCGGTGTGCGCCGCAAAACCTGCGAAATCGTTATCCGAAGGCGTCCCCTCCCGCTCACTTTCGCTCAGCTCGATGACCACCGTCTGCAATGCGCGCCGTTCTCCGCGATTGACCGCAAGCACCGTGCCCGCGCCCGGAGCGGTAAACAACACGCCCGGCGTTTTCTTGTTTTCAAAAAGCGGCGTGCCCCGTTTGACGGGATTTCCCGGCTGAATCATCATGCGAGGTTTCATCCCCACATAATCCGGCGCCACCACGGCAACATGCCGAACCTTTTTATCCGTTATTTCCGCTCCCGGCTCTCCCGCAATGGGGATATCAAGCCCTTTTTGAATTGTATACTCAGCCATAGCGTCTTCCCAGTAGTGTCCGCAACCCTGTTAGATTTTGCGACAAAAAAGGCACGTCTTCCCGAATCTCCGGATATGGTCGCTTCCTCTCGTCGCATAGGAAAATCATTGGGAACATTATATACCGAAGGGTAATTATACAAAGAGAGACGGCCGAAATCAAATCAGCATTTTGGGGTGCCCCCATACTGGCGAATACACAGCGTTCCGGGCGCCTCCCAGGCAAATCTTCTAAATACCTATCAGGATTCTTTCAAAAAAGATGCAGCGCGCTCCCAGCGGCCAGAATATTCCGTTACCACAAAGGCGCGCCTCCCCACAGCTTCCATAATTTCCAATATACACGCCGCAACTTTCCGTATCCACTTCCAAGGCGGGGACGCAGCGCGTACTCGGGCATACAACGGCGTGTTCAACTATTCTGCATCATTAATCGAGACGCCCTTTTCGCGCAAAAATTTGCCAAACTCCATATCCACTCCCCGGATATGTTTGAGCAGCCAATTCACCAGAAGATTGTCCATATCTTCGGCGAGTTCATGGGTGGCGCCGTCTTCCTTGAATACCGCTTCCATATTGGCAAGTGTTTTTCTGAACTCCTCGTGCTCCCGTTTCTGCGCGTCAAGCCCCGGAAATTTGGTCCACGTCATGTGCTTTTCTTCTTCCTCAAAATGGAAATTGGTGTAATTTATCAAGAAATCCAGCGTGGACGAAATGGCAACCGGCCCTTGATGGGAAGAGACCGCCGCCGCAAAATCATTCAGATGCTTGAGCAACATTTTGTGCTGCCCGTCAATCAAACCAATACCCACTGACAAATCATTAGTCCATTCAATAGTCGCCATTGTGCTCTCCGTTATGCCTGTATCGTCTTTCAAGCCAAGTCTTTTTCATTGAACATAAACAGTCTGACATTTCATTCCATAAAACAACACGGCTCACCTGACAGTCTTTTCCAAGCCGTATAATTTCAAACTGCGGAGCGTAATGGCGCAATCATAAGGACCGGGCGCCTCCCAGCCCAGATTGAAACTTGTGGCCGCAATATCTTCAAACCGGGTGCGGGTCATGAAGCCGCGCAACTGCGCCGCTTCCAGCGCCTCTCGCAACAGCGGCAGCATATCGCAGGAAAGGACATACCATTGACCGGGTAGAACAGGCTTTTCAAAAAAACGCTTCCCTTCAACAGTGTAGATGAACTTGTCGGTGGCGTCCGCCTGTCCCTTGTCCAGCGCCTGATGTCCCGGCGGTATTGGATAACGCACATCATAAAGGGGCAGCCCGAACCAAATCATGTTCCTGTAGTCGGCGCTGTCCGGATTCATGTTGTGAACCGTCCAGAATGCGTTAATATGGGCGGTGTGCAGGCCGTTGTCCAAAGGCTGTTCGGTGGCGGCTTCGCATTTTTCAACACAAAACGACACACGAAACGCCAAAGACGAAAACTCATGGAAGGGACGCGGCTCCAATTGCTGCTCGATGAGCAGGTGCGGCCATGACTCGCCGTAGGCGCGCATCCTGCCGCCATACTCCGCGCCGCCGCGCACTTCGAGCCAGACACCCTCTCCGTCAAGACCGCCCGGCAGTATCTTCACCCGTTTCCCCTCGTTCTCCATCAACCGCGTTCCGTCCGGCAACACATTTTCCCGAACGGATTCCAGAGAAAAGCGCGTCCCCCACTGCGCCAGCCGCCATTGCGGCGACTGACCTGCGTCTGCAACAAGTATGGCGCCGATTTCAACCGGCGACAAGGAAGAGCGCACGGCTGACAAACGGAACCCATGCGCCAAAGGCAGGTCAACGAAAAAAGGGATGGGGGCTGGCGGTATGTTGCGCGAATCGTCTGGCGGCGCTGAAAAAGCGGCTGTTATCAACATAATCAAAAGGGACATAATGTTTGATGTCCTTCCTCCATGTCCTTTACCATGTTTCGTGTGGCCAGTGTATATCAACTGTTCGAGTATTAACAAACAGATAATGCGCATACAGTCCAACAACCATATGATCACATTCACGTTCCCTTGAATATGAGGAAATAGCCGCCAATGGAAACCCAACCGCACGGCCTTCGCAGTTACATCGCGCCCGGGGCGCCCGCGACGCGGCGTCCTTGTGACGGCAGCGAATCGTCTTTGCGGGTGGAATTCGGATTCACGCCGCGATGGTACCGACAGCGTCTGGATATTGATTTTTCGGAACGCTGGCACGCCGATCCCGTTTATCGGGCAAAAACGGTGACGCAAATGCGGCGAGAATTGCGCAAACAATTCCCTGACATCCCCATTGGCGGCGATTTTGACGCCATGCCCGCCGGGAATCTGGACGGGGCCTTCGGCGCTCTGGTGGTGGCGGGCATATTCGGCGTTCCCATTGAATATTACCAAGACAACTGGCCGGCCGCCGCTCATGCGCATCTATCGGAAGAACAAATTCGCGCCATGTCCACGCTGCGACTGGAAGATTCCCGTTTCTTTTCCCTGCTTATGGAGCAGCTTGACGCCATTGAAAAGGAATTCGGGCGCATCGAAGGATATTTGAACTGGCAGGGCGTATTAAACAACGCTTACCGCATTCGCGGACCGGAAATCTTAACGGACCTTGTCATCAACCCGGAGCTGGCAACGCATCTTTTCGCCATCATTACAGAGACTATGATACACGGCATGCACTTGGTGTATGCGCGGCAGGCGGCTACAGGCATTGTGGTAGATCACGCCACTGTGAGCAATTGCCTTGTCAACATGGTGTCGCCGGAGCAATACAGGGAATTTCTCCTTCCGTGCGATCAACGGATTGCCGACGCATTTCCCCGCTTCGGTGTTCACAACTGCGCATGGAAGGTTGATCCCTACATCCGGGATTACGCGAAAATCAAACCGTTGGATTATGTGGATATGGGACTGGAATCAAACTTGGCAAAAGCGCGTGAAGCATGTCCAAATACCCGCCGCGCGCTGATGTATACGCCCATGGCCCTGGCGAGCAACTCCTTGGAGCGGCTTCGCGCCGATCTCCGGCGCATCCATTCTGAACTCGGTCCCTGCGACGTGGTCATAGCTGATATTGAAGCAAGCACCTCCGACGAACGGATACGCGAATTCTGGGCGCTGACAAAAGAGGTGGCGTCGGCTTGACCATAGTGGCGATTTGTCCGTTTCGCAAATGTTTTGCACATGTGTGTTTGCATTTCTTTGGCGCAAACAGTATACTTTTCTTACGCTTTACTATGAACAACATTAAACAACATTAAGGAATGTATGATGCGGAACAGATTGGTAATCGTTATTATTCTTGCTTGTATTGCGGGTATGGCATTTCCTGTGGCAAATTTGTTTATCCCGCTGCCTGCAAGCCGTCTCGCATCCATTAAAACGGACAACCCGTTACTGGCGGATGCGCTCGACATTTTGGAAAAGAAATGCGTGCATTGCCACACCAGTGAAGTGCAATTGCCGTGGTACGGTAAATTCCCCATTGCGGGACGCCTCATCGAGCACGACATCCTTGTCGGCATGAAGCACGCAGACTACATTCGTGATTTTTTCCCGGAAGCCCCGGGGCCCATATCCGAAGTGGCGCTGTCAAAATTGGAATATGTCATTGAACAGGGTTCCATGCCGCCGCCGCCCTACCTGCTTATGCACTGGAACCATTTTCTGACCACGTCGGACAGGGACACTCTGCTGAGGTGGGTCTATAGCGAACGCATTACCCATCATGCGACCCCGGGCAATCCCCCGGAGGTGATGCGCCGCGGTATACAACCGTTGCCCGAATCTACGAATGAAGACCCTGCAAAAGTTGCATTGGGGGATAAATTGTTCCATGACGTTCGCTTGTCCAAAGACAACACCATTTCCTGCGCGTCCTGCCATGATCTGGCCAAAGGCGGTACGGATCAGCTGCAGTTTTCCGTGGGCGTGGGCGGCGCCGTGGGCGACATCAACGCTCCAACAGTATTCAATTCCGGCTTTCAATTCATGCAATTCTGGGATGGTCGCGCCGCCGATTTGGAGGAACAGGCGGACGGGCCGGTAAACAATCCCATTGAAATGGCATCGAACTGGGACGAAGTAACTGAAAAGCTGCGGGAAGATGAAGCGTTTACGGAATCGTTTCTGGAGGTCTATCCGGACGGCTATACGATGGAAAACTTTGTGGACGCCATTGCCGCATTTGAGCGTACTTTGATAACGCCGTCGCCGTTTGATGATTTTTTGAAAGGCGATGTATCCGCGCTCGACACGCAGCAACAGGAAGGGTATCGCCTTTTCAACGACTTTGGCTGCGCCACCTGCCACACCGGCGTTGTTCTCGGCGGCAAGTCCTTTGAATTGATGGGGCTTCGGGCGGACTATTTTGGCGCCCGGGGCAACATTATCGAGGCCGATTATGGGCGCTTCAACGTCACCGAAAACGAGTATGACCGGTACAGGCTTAAGACGCCCACGCTACGCAATATTGCACTTACCTTTCCGTATTTGCATGACGGAACAGCGGAAACGCTTGACAAGGCGGTGGAGGTAATGATGACGTATCAAGTGGGCAAAAAGATTACGCTGGAACAAACGGAAGCATTGGTGGCCTTTCTTGAATCCCTTACCGGCGACCTGCCGTAGAACAGCATCCGCCGCCCGCGCCTTCATCATGGATTACGCGTGGGCGCCGTAGAATTTGTCGGCGGATTCAACGACCACAACACCGTTGGGCGTTATCCGGAATCTTTTGGCATCCTCCTGCAGGTTGTACCCGATAACGGTATGCTCGGGCACTTCCACATTCTTTTCAATAATGGCGCGTCGAATGTGACAGTGTCTGCCGATACTCGTGCCGTTTAGTAGGATGGATTCTTGGACGTGGGCATAAGAATTAATGCGCACTCCCGGCCCCAACACACACCGGTCCACCATGCCGCCGCTGACGATGCATCCCGGACTGACAATGGAATCCACGGCGACGCCAAAGCGATTTCCCACCTCGGCAAAAACGAACTTTGCGGGCGGCATTGTGGGCAAGATTGTGCGCATCGGCCATGACCGATCATACAGGTTAAATTGCGGGTCCACGCTCACGAGGTCCATGTTGGCTTCCCAATAGCTGTCTATGGTTCCCACATCCCGCCAGTATTGAGCCTCCTTCTTGTTCTCGTCCTCAAACTTATACGCGTAAACGCCCCTGTTTTCACGCACCATTCGGGGAATTACGTCTTTGCCGAAATCATGCGTGCTGTTGCTCATGTCAGCGTCACGTAAAACCACCTCGCGCAACACGTCCACGTTAAACACATAGATGCCCATTGACGCCAGCGCGCGGGTCGGGTCGTCCGGCAACGGCTTAGGCTCCTCGGGCTTTTCTTCAAATCCAACGACCCGATTCGAACTGTCAATTTCAAATACGCCGAACCGGGTGGCGTCCCTCACCGGCACTTCGATTGCGGCAATGGTCAGTTCCGCGCCGGATTCCCGGTGTTGGCGCGCCATTTTCTGGTAGTTCATTTTGTAAATATGATCACCGCTGACAATCAGAACCTCCTCCGGGTCCGTCTGGTTGATGGAATACAGATTCTGATAAATAGCGTCCGCCGTTCCCTGGTACCAATTGCTGTTTACGCGCATCTGGGGCGGAATGATTTCGATGAATTCGCCCAGCTCGCTGTGCATGATGTTCCACCCCCGGTTAACGTGACGCGCAAGCGAGTTGGACTTATATTGCGTGAGGACGCAAATTTTTCGGCAATGAGAATTGAAGCAATTGGACAGGGTAAAATCAATAATGCGATACATGCCGCCAAAGGGGACGGCGGGCTTGGCGCGATTTTTGGTGAGCGGATACAAGCGTTCGCCCATACCCCCGGCAAGCAGCACTGTCAGCACATTTTCCATGTCATACCCAGACATCCGCATCCCTTCCTGTCAGTTGGGACAAAGAAACATAGCCACTTTCTTAATAAAACCGGTAGGAGTAACAATCACAAACCTTTTTTTATTCCCGAGCAGGACCGCTTTTTTACGCCACATCGCGGTTCAGAGGGGGCCGGTTCGCAACATCAACGTAATTCGGCAAGCCGTCGCAGTTCGTCCGGACGCAACACACGAATCTGGGCGTTGGACATGGCGATGACGCCTTCTTCGCGCAAAGCGTGCAGCGCCACGGTGGCGGTTTCGCGCGCGGCGCCGGCAAGATTGGCAATATCTTGATGGGTGACGGTCAGCGCCCCCCCTTCGCCGGTCTGTTCGCGGCGGCAAAGATGCCACAAACGCGCCGCTATTCTCGTGCGCACATCGGAAAACACGAGTTCGGCAAGCACCGTTTCCGTATCCAGCGCCCGTCTGCACAGATGACAGGCTACAGCATAACACAATTCCGGTTCTTCCCGCGTAATCCGAATAAAATCCTCACTGCGCAGCAGCGTCAGCAATGTCGGCACAACCGCTTCCGCATAATTTTCACGGCGCAGCCTTCGCACCAGACACTCCTCGCCGAACATATCGCCCTGAAAAAGATGCCTGAAGGTTATTTCCCGTCCGGAAACAGACAAACGGGTTATCTTGACGCGTCCGGAACGCACCCAATAGACATAATCGGCGGTGTCATCCGGGAAGTAAACTATCTGCCGCGGCTCGTAACGCCGGTGATAGGCGAACGCATTCAGGCGCTCCACAACGCCCCGGCTCATCCCGTCAAAAAAGCGCTCTTCACCAAGAGACGCCACTTCTTCTTTCAGGGTATAGAGCATGACAACATTTATCCTTGCAACTCCAGCGCTCCTGATTGGGGCGAGGGTATTGCTTAATCGAGATGAAAGACCTCGCGCAACGGAACACATACCGGCGAATTGTCGGGATTTGTATCCATTAAATCCGCCATGTACGCCCACCATTTCTTAACCACTTCAGTTTCCGGCAATGCATCCGCCGTGTTATCATCGGATAATTTCTGTACGGCAAAAAGTCTTCCAGTGGCCGTGTCCAGGAAAATGCTGTAATCCGATACGCCCGCTTCGGAAAGCGTTTTGGCCAATTCCGGCCAAATTTCATCATGTCGTCTTTTATATTCCGCTTCCACGCCCGGCTTCAACTGCATGGTAAATGCGTTGCGCATCATGGCAACCGTCCTTTCTCTTCGGCGGCGCATCCGGCGCGGTAACAACGCCGGCGCCTTCCATTATATTTCGACGCTAGCGGCGTTTACTCCACACGCCCACCCCGATCATGACGGCGGCAAACAACCAGTACTCTTTTAGAATAAACATCCAATCCACACTCTTTTCGCTGTCGCGACAACGACAACACCCCGTCTCTTCCTCTGTTTCGCCTTCGCTTTCATCTTCACCTTCACCCTCGCCTTCAGACTCCCCTTCATCAACCGTCTCCACGGGGGTAAGGGCAAAATTCTGAATGGCATTTGCATTAGCCACCGTTACATTCCTTATTTCCGGGTCGTATCCCGCCGCGTGGGCTTCGAGCGTATATTCCCCGTAAACAAGGCCGGTAAAACTATATGCGCCCAATCCGTTGGTCTGCGCTTCATAATCACCCGGAGCAACCTTGAGCGAGACGCCTTCAATGGGGACGTTTGTGGCTGCATCGAGCACGACGCCTCTGATGGCGCCTGTGGGCTCACCCTCGGACGGGGTCAGTTCGATTTCAAGTATTGACGCGGCGGTGCCGTCCACTTCCGCCGACTCGGTGGCCGTGACATAGCCTTCCTTGCTCACCTCAACATTATATTCACCGTACGGCAGGTTGTCGAACAAAAACGCGCCCAGCATACTGGTTTGGCCAACCCTTTCCCCCGGCGCAAGCGCAACGGCGGCGTCTTCAACGGGAAGCCTGGTCCAAGCGTCATAAACAAATCCGCCGATGGCGCCGGTCGCCTCGCCTTCGAGGGGAACAAGCGATATGTTCACCGAGATCAACCCCGGTTCATCCACGGTTATATTTTCCGATGACGACTCGTAGCCCTCCGCGCCGGCGTGGACCGTGTATTCGCCGTAGGCCAAGTCAGGAAAGGCATAAGCGCCAAGCGCATTCGTTGTTGCGGAAATATCATTGGGCATAAGCGTCACCGTTGCACCCGCTATTGGAAGCGACGTAAAATCGGCGCGTGTTATAATGCCGGCAATTGAACCGGTGGGCGGCTCTCCTTCTTTTTCCAGCAGCACAGTCGCTGTGGCGCCCGCGACGCTTTCCACCGTCACATTCCGGTCACCGTCCTCATACCCGTCCGCATTAACGCCAAGCACGTAATTGCCAAAAGCAACCTCTGTGAAAACAAACGCGCCAAAGATATTGGTCTCTGTCACTTTGTCCCCCGGCGTCAAACTCACTTGCGCATAGGGAACGGGCGCCAGCGTTGCGGCGTCAAGCACAAACCCGGCAACCGCGCCGGTCTGCCCGGGCTCCCCCTCTTCAGGATCGGGCGTCGGCGTTAACAAAATGTTTACGGTTGCCGGCGTCAACGCTTCAATTTGCGTGGCAATATGGGCGTCCTCATACCCGTCCGCCGAGACATTTGCCGTATACTCGCCGGCTGGAACCTCCAAGAACAAAAACGTCCCCGTAGCATTGCTTGTCTCTTGAAAATCACCCGGCGTCAACGCTATAACCGCGCCTTCAATCGGCAGCAACGTATGCGCATTCAATACCACCCCTGCCAGCAGGCCAAACGAAACCGGCTCGCCTTCTCCCTCTGTTGCGGGCTTGGGAGTCAACAAAGCGCTGAAGAATGTGATGACGGGATTGGACACCTCCGTTACGCCC
>DSBB01000430.1 GCA_011046175.1 Candidatus Hydrogenedentota bacterium
AATCATAAGATATGCCCAGAAGAAATGACATCAAAAAGATTCTGCTTGTCGGCAGCGGTCCGATTGTGATCGGCCAGGCCTGCGAATTCGATTACAGCGGCACGCAGGCGTGCAAGGCATTGCGCGAAGAGGGTTATTCCGTGGTGCTGGCCAACAGCAACCCGGCGACCATCATGACGGATCCGGAAACGGCGGAGAAAGTGTATATCGAGCCATTGACCGTGGAGTTCTTGGAGCGCATTATTGATCGCGAGCGGCCCGATGCGTTGTTGCCGACCGTCGGAGGGCAAACCGGCCTGAACCTGTCCGTTGCGCTGGCGGAACAAGGCATTCTGAACAAATACGGTTGCGAACTTATCGGGGCAAAGCTGGGCGCGATTAAGAAAGCGGAGGACAGGGGCCTTTTCAAGGACGCCATGGAGCGCATCGGCCTTGACGTGCCGCGCAGCAAAGTGGTGCATTCCGTGGAAGAAGCGCGCGAGTTCGGCGCTGATGTCAATTATGCCGCTGTCATACGGCCCGCCTTCACCTTGGGCGGTTCCGGCGCGGGCCTGTCGTTCAACAAGGACGAATTCGAATACGCCGTCCGCTATGGTCTTGACGCCAGTCCGATTACGGAAGCGCTGATCGAAGAATCCGTCATCGGCTGGAAGGAATATGAACTCGAGGTCATGTGCGATCTGAACGACAATGTCGTGATTATCTGTTCCATAGAGAACCTTGACGCCATGGGCGTGCATACGGGCGACAGCATCACCGTCGCGCCCGCGCAGACGCTGAGCGACAAGGAATATCAGGCCATGCGCAACGCCTCGGTGGCGATTATGCGCGAAATTGGCGTGGACACGGGCGGGTCCAACGTGCAGTTCGCCGTGTGCCCGAAAACGGGGCGCATGGTGGTGATTGAGATGAACCCGCGCGTGTCGCGCAGCTCGGCGCTGGCGTCAAAAGCGACGGGATTTCCCATCGCCAAGATAGCCGCGAAACTGGCGGTGGGCTACTCGCTCGATGAAATCCGCAACGACATTACCCGTGAAACGCCCGCATCGTTCGAGCCGACCATTGACTATGTGGTGACCAAGATACCGCGCTGGGCGTTTGAGAAATTTCCGGGCGCGCAGGACACGCTCACGGTACAGATGAAAAGCGTGGGCGAGACCATGAGCATTGGGCGCACCTTCAAAGAATCGGCGCAGAAGGCGATACGCGGTCTGGAGATAGGCCGCGCCGGGCTGGGCTGGGACGGCAAGAACGGCGCCGTGGCGGCGCTGTCTCTGGAAGACCTGCTGCAACGGATGCGCGCGCCAAGCCGCGAGCGTTTGTTTCAGGTTATGGCGGCATTGCGCAAAGGCGCAAGCGTGGAACAAGTTCATGAGGCGACATATTACGATCCGTGGTTTATTCGTCAATTGCGCGAGATCGTATCGGAAGCGGAGGCGATTCGCAAGACAACCCCGGATGACAAAGCGGCATTCCGCCATGCCAAGCAACTGGGCTTCTCAGACGGGCAGCTGGCAACACTTTGGAACCTCACGGAAGACGATGCGCGCGCCAGGCGCATAAGCCACGGCATTCTGCCCGGCTACCGGCTGGTGGACACCTGCGCCGCGGAGTTCGAGGCGTATACTCCCTATTACTATTCCTCGTATGACGGCGAGGATGAAGTCCGCTTGACGGACAAGGAACGCATCGTTATCCTGGGCGGCGGTCCGAACCGGATTGGGCAGGGCATCGAGTTTGACTATTGTTGCGTCCACGCAGCGTTTGCCTTGAAACAGGACGGCTACGAAACCATCATGGTCAACTGCAACCCCGAAACGGTGTCCACGGACTACGACACTTCGGACAGCCTGTTCTTCGAGCCGCTTACCTTTGAAGACGTGATGAACATCATTGACCGACTCAAGCCGACAGGCGTGATTGTGCAGTTTGGCGGGCAGACGCCGCTGAATCTGGCGGCGCGGCTGGAGAGGGCGGGCGCGCCCATTATCGGCACGTCGCCGGACAGCATTGCGCGCGCCGAGGACAGGGAGCGGTTCCGGGAGGTGGTGGAGAAGTTAAATCTTCTTCAACCCGCAAACGACGTGGCCACGTCTTTTGAACAGGCGGCGGTGATCGCCGACCGCATCGGCTACCCCGTTGTGGTGCGTCCGTCCTTCGTTCTCGGCGGACGCGCAATGGAAATCGTGTACGACCGCGCCGCTCTCGAACGGTACATGACGTACGCGGTGGAGGCGTCGCCGGAACACCCCATATTGATTGACAAGTTTCTCGAAGCCGCCATCGAGATTGACGTGGACGCCATCAGCGACGGGGAGACTGTGGTGGTGGCGGGCATCATGCAGCACATCGAGGAAGCGGGCGTGCATTCCGGCGACAGCGCCTGCATCCTGCCGCCTTATGATCTTCAGCCGTCCGTTCTTGAGCGGCTGCGCGAGCAAACCCGCGCCCTCGCCCGGGAATTACGCGTCATCGGTCTGATGAACATACAGTACGCCATTCGCGACAATGACATTTATCTGCTGGAGGTAAATCCCCGCGCCTCCCGCACGATACCCTTCGTAAGCAAGGCCGTCGGCGTGCCGTTGGCAAAGCTGGCCGCGCGCGTTATGGCGGGAAAATCCCTTGTGGAACTTGGTTTTACCGAAGACCCCGCGCCGAACTACGTATCCGCCAAAGAAGTAGTGCTGCCTTTCATCAAATTCCCGGGCGTGGATATTTTGCTCGGCCCCGAGATGCGCAGCACCGGCGAAGTCATGGGAATCAACGCAACCATGGGCATGGCGTTCGCGAAAAGCCAGATCGCGGCGGGCAACAAACTTCCCCTGAAGGGGGCGGTTTTTTTCAGCCTCAATGACCGGGACAAGCGGCACATGAATGATGTGGCGCTGGCGCTGCATCAGTTGGGCTTTCGTTTTGTCGCCACACGCGGAACGGCGCAACATTTGCGTAACCTTGACATCCCCGTGGAAGAAGTGCATAAGGTGGGCGTGGGCCGCCCGAATGTTGTGGACTTGATTATCAACGGCGACGTAGACTGGATTATCAATACGCCGCTGGGTCTGGGCGCAAAGGCGGACGAGACGGCCATACGCCGCATGGCGTTGGAGCACGGCCTGCCGACCATGACTACGCTTGCCGCGGCGCGCGCGGGCGTTGCGGCCATTAAAGCGCTGCGCGTTGACGAGCCGGGAATTCTGGCCTTACAGGAATACCACGAAAAAAACAGGTTGTCAGAAAAATGCGGGTAAGCACTAAATTCAACGCATGATTGCATTCTAAACAAAAGTCGTGTTTGCGTTTGTCAACATACCAAGAGAATATATTTCCGCCCGGTTGCGCGGATCGCAGACGACCGGTCCGATTCTGCTGGCCGTAACCATTGGCATGGGCGCCGGATTCACGGCGGTTGCGCTGCGCGTCGCCATTGACTGGGTGCAATGGTTGTTTCAAGATGCGCTGGGCGGTTGGCTGAGCGGCGCGCTGGGATACGCCTGGACCATTCCCGTGGTGGCGCTGGGCGGTTTGATGGTGGGCGTTATTTCGACCTATTTTGCGCCTGAAACCAAGGGGCACGGCATTCCCGAGGTAATGCTTGCCGTGGCGCGTCACGGCGGACGGATTCGCGCGCGAGTGGCGTTGATCAAAATTATCGCGTCCGCCATCACCATCGGTTCAGGCGGTTCGGCGGGCCGCGAGGGGCCGATAGTGCATATCGGCTCGGCGTTTGGCTCTACGCTGGCGCAATGGCTGCGCCTTTCGGACAGAATGGTAATTCTTTCCGTGGCGTGCGGCGCTGCGGGCGGCATCTCGGCCACCTTTAATGCGCCGATGGCGGGGGTCATGTTTGCGCTCGAGGTTATCGTGCGCCGTTTCACTGCCCACTATTTTGGTCTTGTGGTGATTAGCGCCGCCTCGGCGTTGATGATAGTTCGCTGGTTGTCGGGCGTGGGCGATTATCCGAAATTTCCGCTCATGCACGACTACCACCTCACCAGTTTTTGGGACTTGTTCTTTTTTATGATTCTCGGCGTGCTGGCCGCGCTGACCGCGCATGTTTTCATCCGATTGCTGTACCGGGTGGAGGATATCACGGAAAAAACGCCCATCCCCGCTGCGTTCAAGCCGGCTGTCGGCGGCGCGCTGCTGGGCGCGGTCGCCATTTATGCGCCGCAGGTCATGGGTTCAGGCTATGAAACCGTGGAAGCGGCGCTCAACAACAATCTCCTTGCGTCCACCCTTATACTGCTGTGTCTGGCGAAAATTGTGGGCACGGCCTTCACCGTCGGCTCGGGCGGCTCGGGCGGCATATTCCTGCCCTCCTTGTTTACGGGCGCCATGTTGGGCGGCGCTTATGGAAAATTTCTGAACACGTGGTGCCCGGAAATCGTGTCGAGGCCCGGCGCCTATTCGCTTGTGGGCATGTCGGCGCTTTTCGCCGCGGCGGCGCACGCGCCCATCACCGGGATACTCGTGCTTATCGAGATGACGGACAACTACTATATCATTGTGCCGCTCATGAGCGCGACGGTGATAAGCACGTTCATTTCGCAGCGAATCTCCAAAGATTCCATCTATACAATCAAACTGACGCAACGGGGCGTCCGCATTGCTGACGCGCCTGAAGTGAATCTTCTGGACGCGGTTACCGTGGCGGACGCCATGGCGCCTGTGGATGGCGTTCCGCTTGACATGCCCGTGTCCGCTCTGATCGAGAAGATGGCCGCCACGCACGAAAATGGGTTTCCGGTTGTTGGCCCTGACAACATGCTTCTGGGCATTGTTACCGCGCGCGATGTTGAAGACGCATTGCTGACGAGACGCTTGGAGGAACTTACGGTGCGCGAGGTTTACACGCGGCCCGTGGCGGTTTGTCGCCCAGAACAATCCCTCAGCGCCGCCCTGTCGCAATTTGGCGCGCATGGCTACGGACGCATCCCGGTGATAGACCCGCAGCATCCCCGAAGGGTGATTGGCGTGTTGAACCGGCAAAACATCATTGCCGCTTGTATTGACGCGCAATTGCGCAGTGATGAGATGCTCGCAAAAGCGGACCACTACCGCGACATAAGCCGCAAGGCAGCCATGGTTATTGAGTCCGCAGTGGTGAACGCAGGAGCGCCGCTGGCGGGCGTGCATGTGCGCGACGCGCAAATTCCCTCCGAATGCACCCTGGGCGCAATTCGCCGCGGCAGCCAGACGCTGGTGCCGCGCGGGTCAACGCTGATACAACCGGGCGACGACCTGGTTTTTTTGACCACGGAGGACAACCGGGAGTTTGTGACGCAATGGCTGCATGAACATACGTAACCCCGTTTTTATGGTAGAATGCCGCCGCGCGGCAAGCAAAACGACAAGGAAAAACCGATGAACTATTACAAGACGGCGCAATTCGTACCCGGCAAGGGAGACGCTTGGACCTATTACGAGTGTGGCGACGACGACAAGATACTGCGGCAACTGACAAACATACCGGAAACCGGGGAAACCGACCGTATTACCGATCCAATCGTTAAGAAGCTGTATCGCCCGGAAAAACTGCAACCGGCGTCGCCGTCCGAGTTCATGACGCTTTGGGACGGGGCGGAATCGTGAAACGCCGCATCATCTCGCCCTATGAAAACGCGCCCGCGAACCAGTTCAAGGGAAATCTGCACACTCATACCACAGACAGCGACGGGCCATTGTCGCCTCAGGACACCGTTGACGCCTATGACCGGCGGGGGTATGATTTCCTGATGATAAGCGACCACGACACGGTGACCGATATTGCTTCGCTTGACGCCCGCAATATGACGCTTTTGTCAGGCAACGAAATAACAAGCAACGGCATGCATTTGCTTCATGTGAACGCGGGGGGAAAAATTGACCCGTCGCCGGAACGGCAGCAGGTGATAAACGCTGTGAATCAAAGCGGCGGCTTCGTTATAGTGAATCATCCGAACTGGGGCGAGGATTTCGTACATTGTTCACAGGAAGCCATCGAAAAACTCACAGGTTTCGTCGGCATGGAAATATATAACGGCGTTTCATTGCGTGTTGAAGGCGGCGCCTTGGCGACAGAACGCTGGGACATGCTTTTGAGCAAGGGGCGGCGCGTCTGGGGATTCGGCAACGACGACCCCCATATACCGGAGGATTACGGTGTTGCCTGGAACATGGTGTTCGCCGAAGGCCGCCGGACTTCCCAGCTGATTGAGGCCATGCGCAGCGGCTGCTTCTATGTTTCCACCGGCGTGCGAATTGACGCCATTGAAGCGGAGGGCCGTCGCCTGCGCATTCGTTCCGCCGACACGGAGTGTTTTCGCGTTTACCGTGATCACGGGCGGATGCTGACAAGCGAAGAAGGCCGAGAACTTAATTACGAATTGCCCGACTGCGATCCGCTCACATACGTGCGCGTCGAGTGCCACGGCTTCGGCGCGCGCATGGCGTGGACGCAACCGTTTTTTGTGGAGTAACCGTTTATCTCAGGCGTTTCCCTGTTGAACTCATGGATACGGCGGCATGCAACACCCCTTTATGGCTGCGCAATTCGTCGGCAAGCGATTCTATTTGTTCCGCAGGGCCGCGCACCATAATCATTTCCACGCAAAGATCATGGGTTAGATGAACATGGGTTGTGGCAAGAATGGCGTCGTGACGCTCGTGTTGCACATGGGTGATTGTATTGCTCAAATCGCGTTGATGATGATCATAGACCATGGTGATGGTGCCGACGGCTTCTTCGTTGCGCCGCCATGAATCGCGCACCAGCCGTTCGCGCACAAGATCGCGGATAAACTCTGAACGATTCTTATACTGGGTTGTTGCGAGTAAATTTTCCAGTTCTTCATAGAGCCCGCGCTCGATGGTAAAGCTGACGCGCATTAAATCCGCCATGGCAGCATCTCCTTTTTTAGATTGCTTTCAGCGATTCATCGCTTATCTTCGGCGACAAACACAAGAAGTTGAAACGCATAAAAAATCTGTTTTACGTCCTTGCGCGGGAGGGCGTCAGCCCGACGCGGCAATCAGTGAAAACAAGATTGCTTCGCTTTGCTCGCAATGACATACACGGGGTTGCAGGGTTTTGCCCGGGTTAGTTTACCCTATTCTGAATACACGCCGCCAAATTTACGTGAATACCAAAACCCGTTTTTTGACGCAGCCCCTTGACAACCCGGCGCATAAGGGCCAGTCTCCCGCGATACGGGCGCGTGTTCGCCTTTCGTGATATTTTTCCGGGGAGAATTGATTCATGAGCGCGAACGCTTTATAATGAGTAAAATCCAATGCGGGTTGTTGCCCGCAGCCATTCTTGTGGCATGGCGAGCACAGTAAGGCCATCTGAATCCCCGAATTGCTGCGTCGGGGGCGTGCTCTCCTCGCTATGGCGGGGCGGGCGCCCCGTTTCAATTCCTTGTTATGATGATAGAAGACAACTGACAGAGCAACCATTCCAACTCTCAAGGAGAAGAAAGATATGTCAAAGATCACACGTCGTCAATTTATCAAATCCTCCACTGCCTTCGCAGGCGCCTCGTTGCTTCTGGGCGGCACAAAAGCCTCGGCAAGGGTCGTCGGCGCCAACGAACGGCTTCGAATTGCCGTTGCGGGGCTCAACGGACGCGGTCAGGCGCACGTCGGCGGCTGGCTGGAACAGGAAAACGTCGAGATTGCGTATGTTATTGACCCCGATCAACGCGTTTTGGACCGGGCTTTGAAGGCGCTGGCGAAAAGAGCGGCAGGCAAACTTGAAACCAAAGGCGTCCGTGATGTCCGGGAGGCGCTTGAAGACAAGAATCTTGACGCGCTTTCAATCGCAACGCCCAACCACTGGCATTCCCTGATGACTATATGGGCGGCGCAGGCGGGCAAGCATGTGTATGTTGAGAAACCGATGAGCCACGACATCGCCGAGGGCAGGGTTGTTGTCGAAGCCCAGAAAAAATACGGCGTGGTCATTCAGCACGGAACACAAAGCCGTAGCAACGCGCACATTGCCGGGCTTCACGAGGCCATTCATGCCGGAAAATTCGGGAAATTGAAGATTGCCTACGGGTACTGTTGCAAGCCGAGGAGCGGCATCGGCTTCAGAGAACCCGCCGAGCCGCCGGAAACCCTGGATTGGAATCTGTGGCGCGGCCCGGCCCAGGTCGAACAATTCCATCGCAACTATGTGCATTACAACTGGCATTGGTTTTGGAAGACGGGCAACGGCGACTTGAACAATCAAGGAACCCATCAATTGGATATCGCCCGTTGGGCCATAGACGCGGGCCAGACCCATCCTGTGCGCGCCATGGCCATTGGCGGACGCTTCCAGTGGGATGATCAGGGCGAAACACCAAACACCATGTTCGCCATAGCGGAATATCCCAATGGACAATATGTGTTTTTCAATGTTCGCAATGTTAATTATGACGGCTACGAGCATCAAGTTGAAAACGAATACTACTTTGAAGACGGCGGCAGGATCATCCGTGATAAATACTATGCCCCCGGCAGTGATGTCGGCGAAAAAGTGGATGTGCCGGACGGCAAGGTAACCCCCGGCGGCAATTGGACAAGCTTTATCACCGCCTGCCGCGCGGGCGATCCGAACCTGTCAAACGCGGCCGCTGACGAATCACACTACAGCTGCGTCGTCGGACACCTGATGAATAATTCCTATCGCCTGGGCAAAAAGATGCCCTTCAATCTCAAAGCGGGTCAGTTTGGCGACAACAAAGACGCTTACGAGCATTTTGCCAGATTGCATGATATTATGAGCAAAGGCGTGGGTATTCCCGAGGATGGAAATGAATACACCGTCGGGCCTTGGGTGACCTTTGATCCGGAAACCGAGCGTTTCATCGGCGAAAACGGCGACGAGGCCAATGTGCTGCTCAAGGACCCGAACCGCCCCGGCTTTGAAATTCCGTCCATTGCGGAAGTTTGAGCAGGCAAAACGCGCCTTGGACCGGACGTTTTTTTGTTTCTCGACCCATAAACACAGTATGCGCCATACAAAGCGTAAGCGCTTTGAATTCGGACTGTATGGCGTGTTCTCACAACCTATAGCGAGGCAACTATGATTAAAGCAGGCATAGTCGGCGCAACAGGATACGGCGGACGCGAGTTGTTGCGTTTGCTTGGCGGACACCCTGAAACGCAATTGGCGGCGGCTGCGTCCACAAGCGTGGCGGGCGATCCGCTCTCGAAGGAATTGCCCGCCTTTCGAAAAATTTTCGACCTTGAGTTTGAAACGTTCGACGCCGCATCTCTCGCAAAACGGTGCGATGTCGTGTTTGTCGGCGTTCCGGGCAAGGCAAGCATGGCGCCTGTGGCGGCGTTGCGCAAGGAAGGCGCGCGCGTACTGGACATCGGCCCGGATTTCCGACTGAAAAACACCGAAGCGTTCAAAATGTATTATGGCGCGGAACACACCGCCGCGCATCTGCTTGATGAAGCCGTATACGGGCTTGTTCCCTATTATCGCGACGCGATAAAGGATGCGCCGCTTGTGGCGGTGCCGGGTTGTTATCCCATCAGCGCGCTGCTTCCGCTGCGTCCCCTTGTTGAAGCACCGGCGGCAGCATTTCCCGTCGTTATTGACAGCATATCGGGCATCAGCGGCGCGGGCAAGACCCCTTCGGAAGCCTTTCACTTTCCTGAAATGAATGAGAATCTGAAAGCATACAAACTGGCGGTGCATCAGCATACGCCGGAGATTGAACAGGAATTGCTGCACAAGATGACGGTGCAGTTCACGCCGCATGTTGCGCCGTTGACCCGGGGTATTCTAACCACCATCACGTTGCGCCCCGAAGAACCGTTTGACCCCGCGCCGTATTACGAGCGCTACGGGGACGAGCCGTTTGTGCGTGCGCTGGGCGCGGGCGCGCTGCCCGAGATACGCTATGTGCGCGGTTCAAACTTTTGCGATTTCGGCTGGCACATGGATGAACGAACAGGCAACCTGCTCATTGTCAGCGCCATTGACAACCTTATGGGCGGCACCGCCGGCATGGCCATCCAGTGTATGAACCTCATGTTCGGCCTCGAGGAAACGACCGGGTTGCGCTGGGGAGGCATGGCGCCATGAAAACCCTTGATAAAGGCGTGTGCGCGCCCAAGGGGTTCCACGCCGCCGCCGTGGCCGCGGGCATCAAGAAACCGGACGCGACACGGCTTGATTGCGCCATGATCGCAAGCGACGCGCCGGCCGCCGTGGCGGGGGTGTTCACCACCAATCTGGTGCAAGCCGCGCCGGTGCGCTATTGCCGCGAAGCGTGCGAACGCGGCGTGGCGCGGGCGATTGTGGCGAATAGCGGCAACGCCAACGCCTGCACCGGCGATCAGGGTTATGCGGATGTGCTCGCTACGGCCGCGCTTGCGGGACGGCTTATTGACGCGCCGCCGGAGCAGGTGTGCGTCTGCAGCACCGGCGTCATCGGCGTTCCCATGCCCATGGACAGGCTGTTGCGGGGCGTTGAGCAATGCGCCGCAAAACTTTCCGACCAAAACGGAGGGGACGCGGCGCGGGCAATCATGACTACCGACACGGTGCCGAAAGAAATCGCCGCGGAGATTCCGCTGGGCGCCGGCGCAGTGCGTATCGGCGCCATCGCCAAGGGCGCGGGCATGATCGCGCCAAACATGGCGACCATGCTCTGCTTCATTACCACCGACGTTGCGGTGGACGCCGACAACCTGCAATCACTTCTGCAGAAAGCGGTTGCAATATCATTCAACTGCATCTGTGTGGACAATGACATGAGCACGAATGACACGGCGCTGTGTCTTGCCAACGGCCGCTCCGGCGTATCCCTGCTCCCGGGCACGGTTGATTTTGAACGGTTTGGCGACGCCTTAAACGAAATATGCCTTTCCCTGGCGCAGGCGCTGGTGCGCGACGGCGAAGGCGCCACCAAATTCATTGCCATAATCGTATCCGGCGCGGCCACCGACGCGGACGCGAAACGGATCGCGGCGAGCGTGGCGAAGTCGCAGCTGTGCAAGACGGCGTTTTACGGACAGGACGCCAACTGGGGGCGGATTGCCGCGGCAGCGGGTTATTCCGGCGCGCGTTTCGATCCCGCCGGGCTCGACCTGCACATCCAGGGGGTGCATGTGCTGGCACAGGGACAGCCCACGGCATACAGCGAAGCGGACGTGCAGGCGCTCATGAAGGCGCCCGAAATCGAGGTGAGAATCTCCCTGCGCGAAGGCGCGGGCGCGGCGACCTTCTGGACTTCCGACCTAAGTTTGGACTATATCAAAATAAACGCGGACTATAGAACGTAGATTTGTATCAACAATAGCATTGCGGCGCGGTTGGAAAATCCGGTGAACGGCGCGTCGGGCAAGCAAAGCGCCTGATATGGCGCAAGATTCGCGGACGCAACAGAAATCCGGTGAAATATCCGGGTTAGCCCGCCGCGGCAATCTGGGGAAACGAGATTGCTTGCCCGCAATGACGATAGTGGGTTGCGGGCACGGCCCGCGTTAGGACTACAGTTCCGCAACGCGGTTTGCGATCCAGTCGCCGATGCCGGTGGTGGTCATGCCCGCCGCTTTGATGTCGCTGGCGGCAAGCCCCTTGATGACTCCGGCGTTGAGGAAGTCCACACAGGCCTGTTCGATGGCGGCGGCGGCGGCGTTTTCGCCGAGGTGTTCCAGCATCATCTGCCCGGCGAAGATGCAGGCAAGCGGATTGATGATGTTCATGCCGGTGTATTTGGGGGCGCTGCCGCCGATAGGCTCGAACATGGACACGCCTTCGGGATTGATATTGCCGCCCGCGGCAATGCCCATGCCGCCCTGCACCATGGCGCCAAGGTCGGTGATGATGTCGCCGAACATGTTGCCGGTAACAATCACGTCGAACCATTCGGGGTTCTTCACCATCCACATGGTGGTAGCGTCCACGTGGGCGTAGTCGCGCTTGATGTCGGGAAATTCCTTTGCGCCCATTTCATGGAAGGCGCGTTCCCACAGGCCGTACACGTAAGTGAGCACATTGGTTTTGCCGCACAGGGTCAGCGTGTTTGTCTTGTTGCGTTTGCGCGTGTATTCAAAGGCGTACCGCAGGCATCGGTCCACCTCGTTGCGCGTATACACCATCGTCTGCATCGCCACTTCATAAGGCGTGCCCTGACGTTGTATGCCGCCCACGCCGGTGTAGAGTCCGGCGGAGTTTTCGCGCACAACCACGAAGTCAATGTCCTCCGGGCCTTTGTTCTTGACGGGCGTTTCCACGCCGGGATACAGCTTCACGGGGCGCAGGTTGATGTATTGGTCGAGTTCGAAGCGCACCCGCAGCAGGATGCCTTTTTCGAGGATGCCCGGCGCGACATCGGGATGGCCGATGGCGCCCAGGTACAGCACGTCAAGTTTGCGAAATTCGTCAATGGCCGAATCCGGCAGGATTTCCCCCGTTTTTTTATAGCGTTCCCCGCCGAAATCGAACAGGGTGGCGTCGAAGGAAAAGCCGAATTTTTCCGCCGCGGCGCGCGCCACCTTCACGCCTTCTTCCAACACTTCGGGGCCGGTGCCGTCGCCCGGCAGCAGACCGATATTGTATGTTGCCATTAAATTATCTCCTATTTTCCGTGTTCAAGTTTACTGACAGAACGATGTACTAACCCGAATATTTCACCGGATTTCTGTTGCAAGCGAAATGAATAAAACAAAAAAAGACGCATGCCACGCTCGTCGCCGTTGGAATCAATAAAAACGTGTGGCACGGCTTTTCTATTGCGGCAAAGGGTCAACCGACGCGCACGCCGTGCTCGCGGGCATAGTCGCCAAGCAATTCGCGGAGCATTTTGCGTCCACGGTACAAACGGGACATCACGGTGCCCAACGGACATCCCATCACATCCGCGATTTCCTTGTATGACATGTCTTCAAGGTCGGCCATGATTACAGCCTCACGAAAATCATCGGGCAGCGCTTCCACCGCCTTGCGCACGGGGTCGTCCACGAGCTCCAGCAAATCTTTGCGACTGCCCGCATGCGGCTCGAAAAAGATATCCGGGTCGGGCAGGCTGTCCGGCGCCGCTTCTATGCCAGACAAGTCGACCTCGGTGGGCCGGCGCGACTTGCGGCGATACTCGTTTATGAAGGTGTTGCGGAGTATCGTAAGCAACCACGCCTTGATATACGTCCCCTCTTTGAACTTGTCGTGAAAACGCAAGGCCTTTACCACCGTATTCTGCGTGAGGTCTTCCGCATCCGCCGGATTACGCGTCAACCGCAACGCCACCGCATAGAGCAAATCTATGTGCTCCAGCACCAGATTCTCGAATTCCTTGGATCGTCTTATGGTTGCGGTTTTCAACGGCCAAACCCCGGTTTGATGCTTTGCCCGTCACACGGGCCCCTTCAATTCATACTAAACAACTGAATCTTGTCAGGAATATATGCTATCAGGAATAAGCGGGAATAATCAATATGCGCACGGGACGGGGGCGGGTTCTTTATGAATTTTCTGCGCGTATCGGCCTTTGAAGCGGGGTATGCGCCCTTACGGCCGGACGCCGTTATACACCAGCAGGGAGCCTGTGATGATGAGCACAACGAACACAGCGCGCTTG
>DSBB01000204.1 GCA_011046175.1 Candidatus Hydrogenedentota bacterium
CCTTTCTGGTGTTCATGTCGTTTAACGGACTGGTGCAGGCGGCTGGATGGCCGGGAGGCGTGGGCGCCGTGTCGGAATGGCTGCGCAAGGATGAGCGGGGCACCATCATGGGGCTGTGGTCAACGAACTATATGGCGGGCAACATCATGGTAAAATCGCTTGCAGGCGTTCTCCTCGCTTATACGGGGTGGCGCTGGGCATTTTTCGGCTGTACGCTGGCCGCCTTTGCCATCTGGTGGCTCATGTATTTCTGGCAGCGTACCAAACCTTCGGACGCGGGCTTGACATCTCTGGTGGATGACGATACTACGGGGCAACTCGTAAATGGCTCCAGAGAGGAAAAGGTTTCCCTTCGCGATTATTTTACTGTCGCACTCAATCCCTTGATTTTGCTTATGGGCGTCACCTATTTCTCGGTAAAGTTTCTGCGGTATGCCTTGGACTCATGGCTGCCGTCATTCCTGATGTTGCAGGGGCTTGACGCCGGTCAAGCCAGCTTCTACTCGCAAGGGTTCGACATCGCCGGCTTATTCGGCGCCATAGCGGCTGGATATGTCTTGGACAAGTGGTTCAGAGGCAATTGGGCCGCCTTGAGCTTTTTCATGGGTATAGGCGTCATTCTGGGATATCTGTCCATCATGTATCTGGGCACCTCGCCATTACTGATAGCCGCCTTTTGCTGCCTTGTGGGTTTCATGCTCTATGGTCCCGATATGCTGTTGAGCGCCGCAGGGGCAATAGAGATAGCGGGAGCAAGCAACGGCGTAGTCGTGGCGGGCGTCGTCAACGGAATAGGCAGCATCGGCCCGGTTGTCCAAGAACAGGTAATTGGATTTCTGATGCGCGGCGATGCCGAACAGGGGATTATCTACACAAACAGGCTTACCCTGGGCGCCAGCATATTCATGACGGTTATGATTATTCCGTTGATCTGGCAGCTGCACAGGGTGCGAAAAAAACGGGGACCGGAACAAGCCTAACGTTCATAAACCGCCGTGCTGTGGTCCACATGCCGCAGGTTGTTAGTATGCAATTCGTAGTCATGCGGCGTGGGCGTGGGATATTCACCCGTGAAGCAGGCCGTGCAGAAATGGGTCGGGGCGCCGCCTGTAGCG
This sequence comes from Candidatus Hydrogenedentota bacterium, assembly GCA_011046175.1. Classification (GTDB taxonomy): domain Bacteria; phylum Hydrogenedentota; class Hydrogenedentia; order Hydrogenedentales; family CAITNO01; genus SLFT01. Next base: position 1,116 of record DSBB01000204.1, read on the forward strand.
CGCAGTAACGCTTCAAGTTCCAAGTATTCCAACGAGTCCACATTCAGAAATTCGCGTATTTCCTCCACTGTCAGCCTGTGGGCAATCAGCTTTTCCCTGTTTGGCGTGTCAATACCATAGTAACATGAGTTGATTATTTTGGGGGAGGCTACCCTGAAATGCACTTCCCGGGCGCCAGCGCGGCGGAGCGTCTTGATTATCTTGCGCGCCGTCGTTCCCCGGACTATGCTGTCATCCACCAGCACAATACGTTTTCCCTCAACCGCGGACCGGGAAGGATTTAATTTTATCTTCACCCCGAAATCGCGTATCCCCTGGTCCGGCTCGATGAACGTGCGACCCACATAGTGATTCCGAATGAACCCCATGTCAAAAGGAAGACCCGATTCATGAGAATAGCCGAGAGCGGCCGGGTTGCTCGAATCGGGAACCGCCATTACAACATCCGCGTCAACAGGCGCCTGCCGCGCCAGCTCGCGTCCCAGATTCTTGCGCACCACATCCACGCTCTGGCCGAAGATATAACTGTCGGGTCGCGCCACGTACACAAACTCGAACAAACATTGCTTCGGAATCTCCGGCGGGAAGGGGTGCGACGAATGAGCGCGGTGCCGCGTGATGGTCACCACCTCGCCAGGCTCAATCTCGCGAATCCATTCCGCGTCAATGATGTCAAAGGCGCAGGTTTCACTTGCCACAACATACGCGTCCTCAAGCCGCCCCAGCCAGAGGGGACGGAACCCATGGGGATCGCGCGAAGCCACAAGTGAATCGCCATTATGAATAACAACTGAATACGCCCCCACCACTTGACACAGCGCATCTATGACGCAATCGGTAAAATCCTTTTCCTGGGAACGGGAAATAAGATGAATAATGACCTCGCTGTCTGTGGTGGACTGAAAGATTGCGCCCTGCGCTTCGAGCGTCTCACGTAATGCCGCGGCATTGGTAAGATTGCCGTTGTGGGCGACCGCCATGCCCCCCCGAGCATAATCCACCACCAACGGCTGCACGTTGCGCAGATTGCTGGTGCCGAAGGTGGAATAGCGCACGTGGCCGATGCCGCAATCGCCCGCAACGCGCTCAAGTTTATGTGGCTTGAATACATCAGCAACCAATCCGACGCCGCGATGGGCGGTAAGTACGCCCTCCTGACCGCAGACAATGCCCGCGCCTTCCTGCCCGCGATGCTGTAACGCGTACAAACCAAGATAGATAAGTTTCGAGGCTTCAGGATGACCGTGAATGCCAAATATGCCGCATTCTTCGCGAAGATGATCGCCATCGGCGACAGAATCACCATAATGCCGCGGGCGCGTGACGCTGCATTGTGTGTCAAAGGCGCAACGCCTGGATTGCATGGTTATAGTTCTTTCCTACCCGTAAGTTGGCGATAAGCTTCCATATATTTTTCTCTGGTTTTTTCAACTACATCATCCGGCAGCGGCGGGGGAGGCGAGTTCTTGTCCCACCCGACTTCTTCCAAATAGTCGCGCACAAATTGTTTGTCGTAACTGGGTTGCGGCTGCCCGGGCTTGTATTGATCCGCAGGCCAGAATCGTGACGAGTCAGGAGTCAGAATCTCATCAGCCAGCGTAAGTCTCCCATCCAACATGCCGAACTCGAATTTGGTGTCACACAGAATGATGCCCCGTTCCGCCGCTATCTCGCGACCCCGCTTATAGATGGCAATGGAAATCTCCGCCGCGCGCCGGTTTAACGCGCCGCCAATGATGTTTCCCGCTTCTTCCGGGCTGATATTGAGGTCATGCCCGTCCGTCGCCTTGGTTGCCGGGGTATAAATCGGCTCCTCGAGCTTGGACGCCTCGACCAAACCTTCCGGCAGTTTAATACCGCAAACGGTTCCCGACTGCTTGTACTCCTTCAGGCCGCTGCCCGCGAGATAGCCGCGCACAACCATTTCAACGGGCAACATCTCGCATTTATGCACCAACATGGAACGCCCGCCGAAAACATCCGCATGGGCGTGAAATTCGTCCGGGAAATCCGCAACATCGGCGGAAATAAGATGGTTGGGGCATAAGTCGGCCATCTGCTCAAACCACCACAGGGAAATCTGGGTGAGAATGCGCCCTTTATCGGGAATGCCCACAGGGTTCACCCAGTCAAACGCGGATATCCTGTCCGTTGCGACCAGCAGCAGTTTGTCGCCCAAATCATAAATATCTCGCACTTTGCCGCTGACGTCAGGTTTCCTGTTCGGGAGCGTCGTGTTACATACAACTGTGTGATTCATCGTTGTCTCCTTGCTGATAAGGTACCAGTAAGTAAAAGGCAACTATTTGAAAAAAGTGGACTGAAGATAAGGTTTGTTAATTTCCAACAGTTCTTCCAATAGCTTCCGGCAGCCTGTGGCGTTGGGCATCAGAGGATGCAACAACATCGCCTCGAAGGCCGCTTCCCGGTCGCCATGCACCGCCGCCGCCACCGTAAGCGATTCATAAGCCTTAATCAATTGCATAAGGCCGCGTATGGATGGCTCCGGCGCCTTTTGCTGAATCGCTTCCGCGCCGTTTTCACCGATAATGGCGGACACCTCAACGGCAACATCATCGTCAAAGGTGGGCACGGCGCCATTATTGCGGCAGCACACCACCTGCCGGTTGCAACGATTGTTCTCAATTGCGTCCACCAGCAGAAACGCCGCCGTAGAATAATGCGCGCCGCCGCGCTTGCTCAGTTCGGCGGGCTTTTCGGTTAGCGAGGCGTCCTGATACTTCTCGAACAGCGCGTTCTCCACGTTCACCACCTCTTCGCCCCGGGTGCAGGATTTCCCCTTAAGCGTGCTCAACACCGTGTCCGTGCTGTAATAGTATTGCAGATAGTAGTTGCAGAACATGCCGAGGCTGCGAATCGCTTCGATCATGTTCTCGCGGGTCGGCGCTTCTTCCCACTCTTCGCGGGCGTGTTCAATGAACTTTTCCAAAACCCGCGCCGTAATATCTTGTCCTTTGTACGAAAAATGACGCACCCATGACAAATGGTTCAGACCGACATAATCCATTTCGACATCGTCAGGCGCGCCGCCCAAGTGCTTTATAACATCCATAATCATGCCGATGGGCACGTTGCACAGACCCACCGTGCGAATTTTGCTGTGTTTCAGAACGGCTTCCGTGTTAATGCCCGCCGGATTTGTAAAGTTGATGAGAAAACCCCTCGGGGAAAACTCTTCCATGGCGCGGGCTACTTCCAGAATGCGCGGGATAGTGCGCAATGCGCAGGCAAATCCCCCCACACCCGTCGTTTCCTGACCGATGATATTGTACTTGAGACCCAGCTTCTCGTCGGCAATACGCGCAGGCATCTGCCCCACGCGAATCTGGGTAATGACATACTTGGCGCCGCGCACGGCGTCCACAAGATTCGTGGTGTCATGCACGGTGAACGGAGAACCGTGGCGCGCGCTCATGCGCCGGGCAAAACCGGCGTTGATGGCCAAACGAGAAGCGTCCTGATCCATGAGCCACACTTCGGATACGGGTATCTTATCAAGGCGGGAAAAAAGGCCATCCAACAGTTCAGGGGTATAAGAACTGCCGCCGCCGATTATAGAAAGTTTCATAAAGCATCGGTCCTTTGGCACACGCGCACCGTTTAGCGCCTTGTCAGTCATCTTCTATGATCGAAAACAAGAAGTTCGCAAGCATCGTCATTGCGAGGACGGGCTACCCGACGCGCCAATCCGGAAAAATGAGATCACTTGCTTCGCCTTGCGCGCAATAACACTACGTTGAGTTGTGGGCAACGCCCATGTTTAAGTAAGAAGACGAAGTTCTGCGCGTCAGGGCGTCCATTGTCGGCAATGATACTTATCGCGTCGGTAAAAGTCAATTCTGCTTTTTCCAAACTCTGTTGACTCATATAAAAATCTACTCGAAATGGTATTCGTTGACTCACATAAAAATCTACTCGAACGGTTCTGTTTGATTCTATGCTTTTACATGTTGCCTTGCTCGCAACGACGCTGCGCCGCGTTGCGGGCAAGGCCCGCCTTAGGCTGGTTATCAAATAAACACTGCTGCATCACTCTGAATTGCTTGAACAATGGAAACAAAGCCAGAACAGCGAGCCCATGCAGCGTATTGCTCCTTTGGAACAGCCGTAATTTCCCTTGTGTCCTCTGAATGCGATAAAATCCTTTCATGATTTTCCCCCGACATTTCAGGAGACCAAACCATGATCGGAATCGTTATGATGAGCGTTTTACTTGCAGCGGCGGGTAGTGAACTTCCCGGCACGGAGGACGTGCGCCTTTTTTATCCGCGTGAAATCGCGGCAGGAGCGCCGGGCGAAATGACGGCAGGCGACTATACGCTATGGGCGTGTGCAACATTTAACGAGAACACCTTTGTCGAGGCAGGGGGGACGCGTTATGACATTAAACTGGAACGCACCGCTGAACGCAAAGAGGAACAAATCTGGCGCAATCTGGGGCAGGTGCGGCTTGCTGCGGGGACGCCTGACATCGTTTGCGGTCCCGGCGTTTCGATGCTGGCGCTGAGCAGACAGTCGGGCTTTTCCCCAAAAAACATCCTTGCCCATTTGCGCGCGCTGCCCCTGCCGGAGGCCGTGCATGACCTGCGCGCGGAACGGGAACGAGACACGAACACGGTGTTCATTATGCCGCACTATGAATCGCCCGCGCAATGGGAAGAAAAGGCTGCGATCCTGCGCAATCGCATCTTATTGGGTTCCGGATTGTATCCTTTGCCCGAAAAGACACCGCTAAACACGACCATATTTGATGAACAGGAGTACGAAGACTATTATGTTTCCAAAGCACACTTTGAGGCGTGGCCGGGCTTTCTGGTCACCGGAAACCTGTATCGGCCAAAAGGGCAGGGACCTTATCCGGCTGTGGTGAATCCACACGGCCATTGGGAACATGGACGTCTCGAGGACTCGGACAAGTGCTCCGTAGCGGCGCGGTGCATCACACTGGCGCGTATGGGCGCGGTGGCGTTCACCTACGATATGATCGGTTATGTGGACAGCCGCCAAACACCCCATAACTGGGGAAACAACCAGGAAAAACTTTGGGGCATACACACGTTCGGCATGCAGTTATGGTCGGGTATACGCGCTGTGGATTTCCTGCTCGAACTGCCCTATGTTGACCCGGAGCGCATCGGCTGCACCGGCGCATCGGGCGGCGGCACCCAGACCTTTGCCTTGACTGCTGTTGACGAACGCATACACGTGGCAGCGCCGGTAAACATGATTTCAAGCACCATGCAAGGCGGATGTTTGTGCGAAAACGCGCCCATACTACGTCTCGACAACTCGAACATGGAGATTGGCGCGCTCGCCGCGCCCCGGCCGCTGCTACTCATATCCACCAGCGGCGACTGGACACGCGAAACGCCGCGGGTCGAATACCCGGCCATCAAAAGCATCTATGCCCTCTATGACGCCGCGGACAAGGTTGAGAACGTCCACTTTGACTACGGGCATAACTACAATCTGTCGAGCCGCGAGGCCATGTACCGTTTTTTCGGCAGGCATCTTATCGGCGGCGATTGGGATGATTTCGCTGAACCCGCTTACGAAAAAGCCCCAGATGAACAACTGCGCGTGTTTCCCGGAGACGAGCCACCAGACGGTTATCTGAACGGCAAAGCCTTGCGCGATCAGCTGCTCAAGCAAGCGCGCGAGCGACGCGCAAAGCGGATTCCCACGTCGCCTCAAGACGCCGCAATGTGGCGCAAAACGCATCGCGGCATATTCTCTGCCCTGCTTGGCGCGACAACCCCTCATGGTAACAACCTGCAATCCACGCGACACGGCATGGATCAGATCGATGCGTATATATTGGAAAAGTGGGTGATCGGTCGCGCCGGAGCGGGCGATCAGATACCGGCGTTGTTATATCGCGGCCCTCATGACGGCCCCCCTCAAGATGCCGTCATTTTGGCGCATGGACGCGGCAAAGCAATGTTCTCCCATATTGAACAGGGCGGTCCCGGCAATCTGGTCGCCGGAATGCTGGAAAAAGGCAAAGCGGTTCTGATCATTGACGCCTTTCTGACCGGCGAGCATCACCCCCCGGACGCTGTCACCACCCGAAAAAACACGGGAAAGTTCCACGACACCTTTCACCCCACCGATACCGCCCACCGCGTTCAAGACGTGTTGACGGCGCTGGCGTTTCTCCAGTCCCGCCGAGATATGACAGGCATAGTGGACTTGGTCGGCATGGAAGACGCGGGAATGTGGTGCCTGCTTGCGGGCGCAGTAGAGTCGGCGTTCCGGCGCGTTGTGGTAGACATGAACCAGTTTGACGTGAACGACGACAGCGCTTGGGAAGCAACGTATTACATCCCCGGCATCCGCGCCCTGGGCGATGTGCCCGCCGCCGTTGCCGCGGGCGGCGTCGAGCGGTTCGTTCTGTTTAATGCGCTGGATAACAACGAATTAAAAATGTTGGGCGTGTATATGAATCCCACCGCGCAAATGCCGGAATTGCCGTGATTGTCGCGCAGGGAAACATGGCGGAGCGGAACACTGTTTACGGCGTAATGGTCGTAATGTCCCGCATCACCTCGATGGGATTGGTGTACACCCAGGGCGTCCATTCGCCAAGGATGTTCAGTTCCGCTTCAACACGGTATTTGCCGGGCACCGTCGGCTGCCAGTCCACAATAACGCCTTCCGATTGATGCACCTTTTCGCCGTGGCGCAAAATCGTAACGCGGCAACGATGGGGGGATGCGACAATCAGCCAGGTATCAGGAGTCAGCATGATGTTCTCGCCCATAACCGCCTGATGGTCCTTGTTGCGCGCCATAAATACAAAGCCCTTGCTGTCGGCTATCATGTCGAATCCAATGTAGACGCGCCCCGCGGCAAACGCGTCAAGTATCGCCTCTTCCGTCAGTTCCGACGCCAGGGCATACGTGGATACAAAGCGAATCATCAAATTGTAAGGATCGAGTTGAAAACGAAACGCCTCCTCGCCCGGCACAAGTTTGCCGGTGAACAGGCGCAGCAACAGGCGGGTGAGAAAATTCAACTTGTATTCCTGAGCGTTTTTTCCGGATGACTCGTGCAGCATGAGATTGCCGTCTTCCGTATAAACGCCGTATACTCCTATATTTTGGTGACAGTCATTGGCGGCAATACCCACCATCTTGCGCGATACGTTCATTGTGTCCCAATGGGCGAGCATTTCAGTGTTGCGATCAAAAATGAGACGAATGGTTTGCTCCGGATACCTGCGGAAATTAAGGAGAATATCGGGGGCCAACGCCTTCAAGTCCTCATCCTTGGTATCGGCGTGGATGTTGTAGATTTCCATGCCGCGAATCTGCGGCAGGTGCCAGTCCCGATCTTCCTCAGGATGGGCGATAAACAAAAGACCGCCCAGGCTTTCGATTTCCTGGGCAAGCGCTTCGGATTCTTTCGAGCAATCAAGCACTACATCGCTGTCAAGACGCCACGGCATGAATCCCCGGCTCATTTCATAGCCCGGTATAAACAGTTTCCCGCTGTAAAGGCCGCGCCACTGCGCCCCGAAATCGGCAATGCCGCCGGGTAAACAATGGTCCGACATGGCAATAAAATCACGGTCCGTTTCCTGCAACACCTCGAGTATGCGCTCAAATGGCACTACGGAATCATGAGACAACTCGGAATGGTTATGGGCGCTGCCACGGTAATGCTTCCAAGGAATGCTGTAGGGTAATTCCACCGCGTAGCGGTCGGCGCGTATGGCTTCCCAAGCGGCCTGCTGCTGGGGAAACAGAAAAAAACGATTGTACAAAGCGCCGCGGAACACCACAAGAAATGCAACGATTACAATGAGCAGCAACACCAGAATAAAACGGAAAGACCAGCGTAACACAGTGCGTATCCTTGAATTGTTCTTCATATCATATTCCTTAAATACACCGAATATTGTTATTTATTGCAGGACGCATGCCCGGCGGCATCACGATAAAAAACATATTACAACGGCGAATTCACCCGGGCCGTTTCAATCTTTTTTCGTTCCATTCGCACCAACATGGGCTCCAATGGCGGCAGTACCCTTGGAAAGTCAACGTCACGCCCCAGTATCAGGTCCCGGCCTGAATCCGACACGCCGGTAAGATAACAATTAACCGGCTCTTTGCGAAGATTAATTATGTACAAATATCCTTCGCCCTCGTACTCAACATAGCGCGACCGCACCCCTTCCAAAGGATATCCGAAGGCATTGATGGGGCGCGCCGTTTCCGGCAAAACACCGCTCTCCTGAGCCGCGTCCATGGCATGCAAATATTCCGTCGGCAAATTCATGCCACGCACCAGAACGGTATTCGAGGTGGAACGAATAACATCCCCTCGTGAATATCCCCGCTCATTGTATGGAATCGGCGTGCCCGCACGCGCCACCATGCCGCCGTCTTCAACGTATTTGGACAGGCGCTCAAAAGTCGCGTCTGATACGGCAAGGGTCTCCGGGAGAATCAACACCTTGATGGGATTGAGCGCGCCCTGCTCAATTTGCGACTCGGTAACGAAACGGATGGCGTAACCGGCAAATGAAGCGCCCTCAAAAGCGAACTGCGCCGATTCGAGATGGGGAACACCGTCGTCCAGTATTTTGGAAGCCTCGCTGAATAATATCCCGATTTGCGGTTGCGCCCGCTGAAACGCCGTCACAACCGGCGCAAGCCGATTGATTTCCTGCGCGGCGGTTGTAAACGCTTCCAATGTCTCCGGCGTTTTTTGAACATCACTGTCGGCGGGAAGGGCAAAAGCGTTCACCCCGGACATGACCGCTTCCCACAGCGCGCTTTTTACCAACGCGCCGCGTTGTTCCTGCGCGGCAATCTCCGACATGTCAATATCCCCGTAAAGGTTGACAATCGGCTTGTTGGGCGTGTAAGAACGCATGAGCGTGTAATAGACGTGCGGCTCGGGATAATTCATGGCGTATAATGCCGCTTTCGCGCCGGCGTGGGCCGTGCAGCCGTTAATATCCATCATCGAGGCCGCGCCTTCCCGATTCACGCCGTTCCGCGTTTCCCCGGGAAGAAATGCGCTGTCGGGAAGCGTCAACATTAATGGAATATCAGGGATAATCTGCGACAATTCCTGTTCAACCTTCGCCAAAAACAAAGAAATCAGCTCGCGCTGGAAAGACTGCCATTCATACTGATAAGCGCGACGATTATGATAACTATGCGGCGGCGGATCGCCCCAGATGGTGATCTCGTCATAGTCGGACAAGTGGGAACGCCACAACCGGTTGAGGTCTATCCGATCCGGATAGCGCTCCTTAATGCGCTCAATAAACTGCAACCGCACCGGCTCGCCGTCAAATTTGAATTGAGGAGAACGCGCAATCGAGACGCATACGATCATAGGACTGCCCGCAAGATTTGCCGCCAGCGAGCCGAGACGCTCGGCGTATAATCCGGCAAACCCGCCATGCGCCATATTTACAAAACCGGTGTCAAGCAATTCCGGCCACTGATCCATTACATCCCCCGCAACATCCTCCTGGTTGAATTGGATCGCCAATGCAATGCCCATTTCCTTCGCACACCGGACGGTCTCCTCAAGCAGCGTTACACTGTCCGCCGCGTTGTCGCCGATAGAAAATTCCTGGGCGGCAAAATTAAGCCCGTATTCGCGCAGGCGTTTCAATTGGTCCGCCACGGGCATGTTCTTGTCAAGAATGGCCCCAAACAGAAACACGGGGCGATCCGACGCATGGAAACCGCCGTCGCGGATTTGAATGTTTTCCAGGCTGGGCATATTACACGAAGCGAACATTTCGGGGGCGTTTCCGGAAAATACAAGACCTGCATGAAGCGTATTTATCGCCTGTTGCAGATATGCTAAACGCCTGTCAAGGACGCGCCACTCTTTATCCTGCAAGGCCGTTTGTGCCGAGCGCGCGGCGTCCCTGGCAATGTTGAGTCGAAGCCTCACCCGTTCTGAGAGATTATCTTCAGCGGGCGCATGTAGTAATTGTTCTTCAAGCGTGGTAAGACGCTCCAGAGACGCCGCAAGGTCTTTCCGCCACTGTAACGCACTGACCTTGCTGAAAGGAACCATACACCGGCACACCGGAAAGGTATCGGCATAATCCACAGACGCAACCACCATATAGCGTCCCGGCGGCGTTTCCGACGCGTCCCACTCAAAGGTTGCCTGATTACGTCCCCGGTGCAAATCCGTATCAAGAACCGCCTCATGAACCAGCCCATACGCTTCATCCACGACCTGCATTGAAATCCGGGTCATCTGATGGGGCGCCACCGCTGAAATTTCAACGAGAAAAGCGATCGGCTCGCGGGGGACAGCCGATTCGGGGCAGGACACACTTACCGACAATCGCGCCGTGGAATCGCATTGCGCGGATGAAAACCAGAGCTCTTCAAAATCCGCGTCGGCGAAAGCCATCGCGACGCACACAAGCGATAGGCCGAAGTTCATGAGAACAACCGAAATCAACGCGATTGGCCGCGCTATTTTTTTTGACATCTATACGTCCTTTCAAAACACGGTAAACTCGGCGCGTTGTCGCCGCAAAAATCCACAAACCACGCCGGGCGCTTCAATTCGCGTGAAAATACCTAAACGGTCGCAGTGCCACATTGGTTACATTCAACCGCGTCTCCACATCATTGTAATTTAATTCGCGCCGCCAATCAAAGACGATAACGGGGACGGCCCCGGCTATGATGACAAATAATGTCGCGTTTACTTTCCTCTTTCATGGCAAACAAGAAAGTTCTCGTCCGCCGGACTGCGTTCAAGTTGACCGGAGACGCGCCTCCTGATATGATTATCAACATGGTAAATGGGGAATACATATCATGCCACAGCTAATTATCGAACAGCCGGGCGCGCCGCCAATGACCGTGCCCATAGCAGGCGAAAAAATATCGCTGGGCCGTTCAGACGAGAACGACGTCGTGCTGACCGCCGAAGAAGTGTCGCGCCACCACGCGCAAATATCACGTCGCGGCGCTCAAACCATACTGACGGATTTGAAAAGCCTGAACGGAACGTATGTGAACCGGCAGCGAATCAGTGAATGCGTGCTGAAACATCTGGACGAAATCTGGTTTGGCAGCAAATGCAGAATCCTTTTCCGCGACGACACAATGTTCGGCGCAGCGCAAGACGAGCAGGCCGCCGGGGAAAAACGCCCCGATAGTAAACTCGAAAAAAGCATACACGGCATACGCGAGGAAATGGACAGAGTCGGCATGAACATGACCCTTATCGGCATGCGCACGCCGGTTCCCGACACCACCCTGAAAATGGATACGCCCCCGCCCGTGTTGTCGCCTGACGAAATTGTGCGGATGGGGCGCGCCTACCGCAGACTGGCGGCCCTGCATAAGGCCAACCAGGTAATTACCTCCAATTTCGATTTGCAAACGCGCCTCGCCAACGTGCTCGACACCATCATGGAGGTATTGCAGGCGAACCGCGGGTTTGTACTGTTGCGCGACGAAAAAACGCAGGCCCTTCGCGTGCAAGTGGCGCGGCAGATGGGACGTGAACTCGGCGCCAGTTCCCCAAGCATGGGTATCGCGGGCAGGGCGGCCATTGACGGCGAACCCGTATTGATGTCGGACCGTGAATCGAATCATGAATTTGGAATGCGCGAAAGCATCATAATGAACCGCATCAACAGCGCCATGTGCGTGCCCCTCAAAGTGGAAAACCGCATTCTGGGCTCCATTTACGTTGACACCAACAATCCCGAGATGAGCTTTATCGAGGAAGATTTGGAACTGTTTGCGTCGCTCGCGGCGCAAGCCGCTATGGCGGTGGAAAATGTCCGTCTTCAAGAACAATTCATACAGACGGAGAAGCGCCGTGAAAATCTGGCGCGGTTCCTGCCGGGCGCTCTTGTTGAAAAGCTGATGACGGAATCTCAGGCACTTACGCTTGGAGGCCAGAAAACGCATGTCACCACGCTGTTCTGCGACATCCGGGGCTCTTCGCAAATAGCGGAACGCCTCACACCCCAGGAACTGGTTACCTTGCTCAATGAGCATTTTACAGCCATGACGGAAATCCTTTTCGCGTACGAAGGCACATTGGACAAATACATCGGCGATGAGATAATGGCGATCTTCGGCGCGCCCATCTCCGTCGGAAACGAGGAATACCGGGCCGTATGCGCCGCCTTGGAGATGCAGCAACGCAACAAGGAGTTGAATGCGTTGCGCCTGTCCGAAAACAGACCACAGCTGCACTTCGGC
>DSBB01000133.1 GCA_011046175.1 Candidatus Hydrogenedentota bacterium
AGGCCGACGCCGCCCAGTATAGCGCCGATTCCAAATTGTATGAGGATGGGTAGCCATCGCGACAAATCCATAACGTATGCGCTCCAAGTGTGTTGTCAGTATTCTAAAGCACGGACGCTACTGATGCAAGTGCGGTTCAGTATCCATCGGACGTTCTCTGCCTGCATACCGGCATATTGCATCAAACAAGGATGACACAGCCGCAATGCCGTAATCATTGAAATTGCCCGGCTTCTCCCAAAACTCCTCCAGCCGTCCTCGACGTTCCCGTTCGTAGGCGACCACCTTCAGCATCATCTGCGCTTTGTCGAGCGCGCGGAGCAGACGCGCCTCGGCGCTCTGTGCCGCGAGAAATTCATCGTGCAACGCGGCATAAGACGGCGGGAATGCGGCAAAGAGCCGGTTGAACAATCCCTGCTCCGCCGCCTCCTTGGCCTTGCCAAGCCACCGGTCTGCCACCGGCATGGGAATATCCATGAGTTGTGCTTCAGCAAGGTCATGGATGAGCGCCATGGATAACGTTTTGCCCAAGTCGTATTCATGCGGGCATGCGTCCACGTAAAGCAATGCCAACAACGCCAGGAAATGACTGTGGGCGGCAACAGACTCGGGGTCCGGCACCCCCCGCAACAGGAAACCGGCGCGCGGCACACGGTCAAGCGGATGAATCCTCAGGAAAAGTTCCATAACATGATCGGCAAACGTATTACTATCGGTCACGTCGTTTCCTCTGAGGATTCTTCTTCATTTGCAACATCCTCGGCGCCTTGTTCCCCTGATTCATCCTGTTGCGCTTCAGCCGGTCTCTTTCCCAGCGCCTGAAGCTGCGCCGCAATGGTTGCAAGCGTCTTTTGCGCGGTTTCAGTCGTCTCGCCATCCGGGGCTTCAGTGGCGGCGCCCTCTTCAAAATGTTTCAAAGTATCCCGAATGCCGTCAATTACGCGAAGCAAGTCAACCTCTTCGCGCGTGGCCAACGTCACTTCATCGGCAAGGTCTTCAATTCTCACCCCGGCGGCATCTTCCCCCACGCTGTGCGTAAACTCAATCAGTTCTTCTACTTGTTGTTCAAGCGACGCAATACGTTCAATCAGCGCGGCTTTTTGCTTTTCCAGACGCTCCACCACGGCATTGACGTTCTGCTCATCAGACGGCGCGCCCTCGCGAAGGCGGGCCACTTCCTCGCGCAAATCAATCAGTTCTCCCTCACTGCGGTCGAGGGCGGTACGGGCAACGTCCCGCTCATGTTTCATTGTTTCCAGTTGTTTGCGCAGGGAATCAATTTCTTTTTGGGCTTCAGGGGCGGCTGCGCCGCCTTTGGCGGCTTCGAGTTGCGCCACCCGTGCTTTAAGGGCGGCAATTTGTTTGACGGCGGCGTCGGGAATCGGCGCTCCGGCGCTTTTCGGCAGCGGTTTAATGGCCACAATTGTCCCATTGTTAAGAAACGCCTTGAGTTTCCCGCTCAATGACGGCAATATGCTCGGGTGTATATTGGTGGCGACAATCACGTATTGATTGTGTTCTTGGAACGCCAGCATGACGCGCTCCAAGTCTGCCAAATCCTTTTCAAACAAATGCAATTCATCTACAATCAAAATAACCGGATACTTCTTTTTCAGTTTTTCCGGATTGTCGGGAAGGGTCTTTATCTTGTTGGGAAAATCTTTGGATGAGATTAACGCCACGCCCACTTTTGTATTTTGTTCACGGAATTGATTCACTATGGCCCATAATAAATGGCTTTTCCCGGAACCGCTTTCACCAAGCAAAACGATGGTATGCGGCACATCCTTGTCGGAATCAGCGAGTTTTTTACATATATCGTAAGCCGTCTGGTTTGTTTCATGAACAACGAAACTGTCGAAAGAAAACCCTTTCATTGCGCTACTCCTGTTGTATTGGATATTCGTATCCGTTGGGTCGTGTGAACATTTCGCAAGCCATCTTCCTCAAATCGGCCAAAGCCGCGACATCAGAACAGTGCGATTGTAACTTGAATGAATATCTGTTTCAACTCTAATGACTAAATAAAAAAGGGCAGCCTAATTATATAGAATTGATCCGCTTCGCTTCTAATAAATCCCGGCTCGATAATTTTTGACTCAGCGGCCTGTTTGCTATACCATAATCGCTGTGGCCCATAACCGATAAAATTGGAGTTTGAAAATGCATCCCATAAATCGTCGCGGATTCATCAGAACAGCGCTGGCCGCCCCGGTGGCCTCCACCCTGGCGTTGCGGGCCGCAAACGCAACGGATATTGATTCGCCCGCTTCGTCGTCTCTCGAATGCGGCGCCATCGGAAACCTTCAAATAAGCCGAATGCTGTTGGGCGGCAATTTGCTGACCCATTTCACGCACAGTCGCGATTTGAAGTACGTTTATAATCTGACAGCCCACTATAACACGGACGAAAAAATTCGTCAGACGATGGCGCTTGCCGAGCGGCACGGCGTAAATACGCTGGTCGTGCATACGGTGCCGCATGTGATTGAGTTGCTTGTAAACTACAGAGAAGAACACGGCGGCAAGATGCAGTGGATCATCTGCCCCACGGCGCAGGTTGACACTGACCGCGCTGGTTATGAAAAGCAAGTGCGCGATCTGGTGGCTAAAGGCTGCGAGGCAATATATTTATGGGGCGTCTCGGGCGACCGGCTTGCCGCACAGGGCAAGCCGGAACACATTGCGCAAGCGGTCGCCATAGCCCACGACGCGGGCGTTCCTTCCGGCGTGGGCGCGCATGATTTGAATGTCATACGGGTCTGCGAAGAGAACAACATAGCCGCCGATTTTTATATCAAGACCCTTCATCATCATAATTATCCCACCGGCCCGAAGCCGGATCAGTTGAAGGCGCCCCATGCGGAATTTCCGGGGTACTGGTGTCGGGATCCGGAAGATACCATAAAACTTATGGCGGAAGTTGAGAAGCCGTGGATAGCCTTCAAGGTCATGGCTGCGGGCGCAATACCACCGTCGGACGCCTTTCACTATGCATTTGACAACGGCGCCGACCATATCCTTGCGGGCATGTTTGATTTCGAGATAGAAGAGGATGTGGTGTTCGCAAAGGACGCGCTGGCGTTGAGCGCACAACGCAATCGCCCGTGGAGAAGCTAGATTCAGCGTTTACACTTGTCTTTCCGCAATCCTGGCATACGGTTTTCCAATCATGCGTGGCGCAGTTGCACCGGGGGAATATACCTTCCTATTACCGGCGGCGGCCGGCAGATATTGTGCAAGCGCATGTCCATGCCCTCTTTTCGCGGAATAGCGGGGAAAATTGCTATGATTGAAGGAGGTCTTCAAGCAAAGGGACAGGCTTTTGCAACCGGAAAATGAACATAAGCGCTACGTGGAAGTTGCGTTGCCGCTGGCATTGGACAAGACGCTGACCTATGCCGTACCGGAAGCATTGCGCGACCGTACGGCGGTGGGTATGCGCGCATTGGTTCCGGTGCAATCGCGCGTGGCGTTGGGCATTATTGTAGAAGTATCGGAATCGTGTTCAGCTTTGGAACCACGGCCTATTATTGACTTGCCCGATGATGCGCCTGTTTTCGACGACGTCATGCTGCAATTGTGCAAATGGATAGCGGAATACTATTGTTGTTCCTGGGGGGAGGCGCTTGCATGCGCCGTGCCCGCCGCCATCAAGAGCGGCCCGCGTGTGCGCTATCATCTCATTGAGGAACAATTGGGCGCGGGCCGATTAAGTGAGCGGCAGAAAAAAATCATGGCGGCGCTATACAAGCATGGCCCCATGACGACAGGACAACTTGCGAAGGTTGGCGGGGGCCAGTCTCTGAGCAACACGCTGAAAGCCTTGGTAAAGCGCGGCATTTTGCGGGAGGAACGCATTTTTCGCGACAGCGAAGAAAGCATCCTTAAAGAATTATGGGTGCGACTGATTGCGGAGTCGGCGCCGGATGCGGAGGCGCTGTTGGCGTTGCAGCGCCGCGCCCCCCGCCAAGCGTCCGTTTATCTCGACCTGCTGCACGGCAGACATGAGCGCGCGGCCACGGAGTTATATGCCAAACATAATGTTACGCGGGACGTGTTGCGCGCGTTGGAAAATAAAAACCTAATTGCCTCTTATGAAACGGAATTATACCGTATCCCTGACATGAAGGCGGACGCGCTTGCCATAACAAAACATCGTTTGAATGCAGAACAACAAGCCGCCTACGCGACCGTGTGCGCCGCGCTTAACAACAAGCATTATGCCACCTTTCTCATGCGCGGCATTACAGGTTCCGGCAAAACGGAGGTCTATCTGCAAACCATTGAAAAGGCGTTGGCGCTGGGACGCGACGCCATCATGCTGGTTCCGGAGATTTCCCTTACACCGCAAACGGTGGGCCGGTTTTATGCGCGGTTCCGGCAGGACATTGCCGTGCTGCACAGTGGTCTGAGCAACGGCGAACGTTACGACGCATGGCGGCGCGCGCGCGCGGGCAAAGTACGTATTGTGGTGGGGGCGCGTTCTGCCGTGTTCGCGCCATTACCCGACGTAGGCATCATCGTGGTGGACGAAGAACACGACAATTCCTACAAGCAAAACGACACCCCCCGCTATCACGCCCGTGATGTCGCCATTGTGCGCGCCCGCATGAACAACGCCGTGTGCGTGCTGGGTTCCGCCACACCGTCGGTAGAGTCCTACTACAATTCCGAGGCGGGCAAGTCCACGCGCCTTGAACTGCTGCAACGCGCCACATCCGGTGCGTTGCCAAAGGTGAAACTGATTGACATGCGTCGCGAGCATCTTGAGAATCCCGGCCAACTTGTCCTGTCCCCGCTGCTCGAAGAAGCGGTGCGGCGGCGCGTTGCGGCGCGGGAACAGGTTATTCTACTGCTGAACCGGCGCGGGTTTGCGCCCGTAGTGTTGTGTCCGCAATGCGGCTGGGTCGCCCAATGCGCAGACTGCCAGGTCAGTTTGACCTATCACAGCGCAGGCGGCTCGCTACGCTGCCATTACTGCGACGCCAGCCACCCCAAGCCGGAAGTATGCGGCGAATGCGGTTTCAATCCGTTGGTCTATCTTGGCCTGGGCACGCAGAAAGCTGAAGACTATTTATTGCGCACTTTTTCCGATGCGCGCATCGAGCGTATGGACGCGGACACCACTTCCGGAAAGGGCGGCCACGCGAAAATTCTGGGGCGGTTCGCTGACGGCCAGATTGACATACTCATCGGCACGCAAATGCTCGCCAAGGGGCATGATTATCCCGGTGTCACGCTGGTAGGCGTCATCAACGCGGACGCAGGTCTGACGCTGCCCGATTTTCGGGCGGCGGAACAGGCCTTCCAATTGCTCACCCAAGTGTCGGGGCGCGCCGGGCGCGGCGATAAGCCGGGCGAAGTGTTCATCCAAACCTATCGCCCGAAACATTATGCGATTGTTGCTGCGGCAATGCATGACTACGAGGGCTTTTACAGGCGCGAGATTGAATACCGGCGCGATGCGGGCTACCCGCCTTTCCGGCGCATGGTCAATTTTATGGTGGAGTCGGCGGACCCCATGGTGGTGGAACGCGAAAGCATGCGTCTGCGCCGAATCGCCTGTGAGCAGATTGAGCGGCTTGGCTATCGCGGATTGGCGTTGCTCGGCCCTGCGCCCGCCACCATTCGCCGCATGAAAAAGATGTATCGCTGGAACTTCGCTGTTATGTCGCGCAGTTCGTCACGAGTCAACCAAGTCGCCCGCGAAGTGCGCGACGCGTTTAATGCGGCATGTCCCGGCGACAAAGTAAAACTGAAAATAGACCTTGATCCCTACGGCATGTTTTGAGTTGAGGCGCCGTAAGAGTGCGGCGGGAAGCGGGAAAACATCACATTGGGTGACACTGCAGAATCATAAATGCCCGGCCAGCTGTTCATGAGGCGTTACCTCTCCCATAAACGATGAATGTGTGTTATGCAATCCCGCTGGGGTATTGAATGCAAATATATGCATTTCTTGCGTAATTCGTTCTGTATCGAAAAATGTGGGTATGACACGATAAGACGTATGGGACGCAAGAGGCATTGAATCGGCGCTGAAAAGATTCAGATCAATGGAATGCGTTGATTGCCAGGGAAATCATATTGACCCATGTTGCGGAATGAAGAAAAACTCGCAATCAATTAATTGTTTACAACCGTCTTTCTTGGCTATACTTTATATATACTTACTGGATTTTGCCATACATTTTATTTGGAGAGGAACACCTTGCCGCTAAACGCCGCCAACGTCTATTTTTCAGGATGGGGACGCTACGGATGCATTCTGTGTGAAGCCTATCGCCCGGAACACCATTTCGAGCTGTCGGCGCTTCTGACATCGCCGCCGAAGTCGTTTATACCGCGCGGGTTGGGACGCAGTTATGGCGATGCCGCTATGAACAAGGACGGCGCTGTGTTGGATTTGTCGCGCATGAACCGCATGCGCAGTTTTGAAGCTGAGACAGGTGTTCTCGAATGCGAAGGCGGCGTCAGTCTTGCTGAAATACTGGACGTTTTTGTGCCGCGCGGTTTTTTTCTTCCTGTTACTCCGGGGACCAAATTCGTGACGGTGGCGGGCGCCATCGCCAACGACGTACACGGCAAGAATCACCATTGCGACGGCACATTCACCCAGTTTGTTGACGCCATCGGGTTATGGACGCCGGCGCGGGGCATTATCACTTGTTCCAGGCACGAAAACAGCGACATATTTTGGGCCACCGCAGGCGGTGTCGGCCTGACGGGCGTACTATTGTGGGCGCGATTACGGTTGCTGCCCGTGGAATCCGCCTACATGCGCGTGGACTATCAACGTTGCTCCCACTTGGACGAGGCGCTTGCAGCGATGGAGGCGTCTGACAAGAACTACCGTTACTCGGTGGCATGGGTGGATTGTCTCGCAAGGGGCGGGTCGCTTGGACGCTCCATATTGATGCGAGGCAACCATGCGCCGGTTAACTATCTGCCCGAAAAGGCAAGGCGCTCGCCGTTCCGATTGCCGCGCCGAACAAAACTCGCGGTGCCCGTTGATTTCCCCGGCTTCGTGTTGAATCCGTACAGCATCAAGGCGTTTAACACGCTTTTTTACGCCAAAAACCGCAACGCGCAGGATGTTATCGTGGACTACGACCAGTATTTTTATCCGCTGGACGGTATTCTGCAATGGAACCGTCTGTATGGAAAGAAAGGCTTTGTCCAATATCAGGCGACATTTCCCCCCGATGGCCGGACCGGACTGGTGAGAATGCTGGAGCGGCTTGCATCATCCGGGCGCGCGTCATTCCTGGCTGTTCTAAAATGCTTCGGGGAATCCAATCCGGGATTATTGTCCCATCCCATGCCCGGTTATACGCTCACCCTTGATATTCCCAATACACCGGGGCTAATCGAATTTGCAGCCTCGTTGGATCGGTTGCTGTTGGAATATGGCGGACGTCTTTACCTCGCGAAGGACGCATTAACCCAACCTGAAACATTCTCGGAAATGTATCCCCAATTGGGCGCATTTCGCGAAATCAAGGCGCAACTCGATCCCGACCGCATACTCACGTCCAGCCTGTCACGGCGTCTGTGTCTGGACGGGTAGCAGGAGAAAGATTATGACAAGCGCATATCCCAAATCCGTAGTCATACTGGGCGCGTTGTCCGGGGTTGCTCGTTATATTGCCGATGAATTTGCCCGTCGCGGTTTTTCCCTGATACTGGCGGAACGGGATATGGCGGAACTTGAACTGATTGCCGCCGACATGCGGGTGCGCCACAGTATCGCATGTTATTGCCTTGAATTTGACGCATTGCGATATGATGACCACGCGCAATTTGTCCGACAGTGCGCGGAAACGCTTGGCGAGACGCCCGGCGGCGTTGTGCTTTGTTTTGGGTTCATGGCTGACCAAACGCAGGCACAGCGGGATTTTTCAACCGCCCGCCGCACCTTGGAAGTAAATTTCATCGGGGCGGTGTCCATATTGGAGCATTTTGCCGCCGCATTCGAGGAACGCGGTAATGGATTTATCGCAGGCTTGTCCTCGGTGGCGGGCGACCGCGGCAGAAAGGCAAACTACATTTACGGCGCGGCCAAAGGCGGATTAAGCATTTATTTGCAGGGACTGCGCAACCGGTTGTACGCCTCGGGGGTTCAGGTTACCACCGTGAAACCGGGATTTATGGACACGCCCATGACTTACGGCATGGAACTCCCAAAGCCATTGGTGGCTGCGCCCGATATTGCGGGCCGCGCAATTGTGCGGGCAATCCTGAAAGGTAAAAATGTCATCTATGTTCTCTTTTTCTGGCGGTATATTATGTGGATTATCAAGAGCATTCCCGAATGGCAGTTCAAAAAAATGAGCATTTAGAATCATGTTGTCCCGAATCAAAATGCTAATCCGTTTGCTGCGGGTGTACCAATGGTCGAAAAACGTGCTCGTATTGTTGCCTCTGGTCTTTGCTCAACAGCTTGGCGACGTGAATGCCGTAATCCGCAGTATTGTGGCTGCCGCCGCTTTCTGCCTTGCTTCCAGCGCCACCTACATTTTCAATGACATCCTTGATTATGAACAGGATCGCAACCATCCCGGCAAATCCCAACGTCCCTTGCCCGCCGGAGAGATTACGAAAACGAGCGCATTAGTGATTGCCGCGCTGTTGCTTGCGGGCGCATTGGTCGTGGGGATTCAACTTGGCGTTCCGTTTCTGTTGGCGCTGTTGTTTTATCTTTTTATGACGCTTGGGTACAGCATTGTTCTAAAGAAAATTTTTATTGTGGACGTAATTATTATCGCGCTGGGCTTTGTCATACGTGCGATTGCCGGCGCTGTTGCCATTCATGTGGTTTTTTCCAACTGGCTTATAGTATGTACCCTGTTCTTGGCCTTGTTTCTGGCCTTGGGCAAACGGCGCGGCGAAATCGCGTTATTGGAAACTGAAGCGCGCAATCACCGCCAAGTGCTTCACCATTACAATATCATCTTTATTGATCAAATGCTGATTGTTGTTGCTGGAGGAGCGCTAATCACGTTCACCATATACACGTGCAGCCCTGAAGTTGTGGACAGAATAGGCACGGACAAACTTTATATGACGCTGCCCTTCGTCGTATACGGGCTTGCCCGATATCTATGGCTTATACAACGCAATGAAACAGGCGACCCAAGCCAGGCGTTGCTTAAAGACCTGCCAACGTGTATCGCTGTCGCGCTTTGGGCGTTAAGCTGTGTTCTCATCATTTATACCTAATCATCCACGGGCAAACATGAAATCAGCGCTTCTTTGGCGCGCTTGGGCGCGGCGTTGCATTTGGATTTATTATCCGGTGTAATGTACAATTTGATTTGGGAAACATATAATGTGACAGGAAGAACCGACGTAAAAGGTAATCCATCATGATAAGAAAGGTCATTGCCGTTTTTGCCGTGGTGATGTTTTTCGCCGCCGCGGGTTTCGCGCAACCGGAAGATTTGCCGACAAATGACGCACCCCCCTCCCCGCCGCCGATGATGCAGGACGCGCCCGAGGGTGACGTAGTAATCCTTAAGAGCGGAAAAGAATTGCGCGGTGTTACCATCGCCCGCGAGAATCCCATCTATATCGAGATAGAATTTCTTCCGGGCGAACCGCCCCTGCAACTGCCCCGCACACAGGTTGCCAGTATAGAATACGCCTCAGGGAAAACCGGGCGCCGGGGTGAGGGGGTGCTGGGTGATGTGCGGCTCGTTCCGGATATTATGCCGGGAGAAGAAGTCTCGGTGGAATTTCATCAAATGCTGATGGCGCCCATGTCAGATGAAGAACTGGTTTTTGAAGAGGCAGACTACCTCGTCATTTTGCGGGAATTTGCCGCAAGGTTTGGCATTGTAATAGAAGTTGCCGACGCATTACAGGAATTGACGCCAGAAGAACGCCAGTTCAGTCGCACCATCCCCGCTGCAACAACATTTATGAATTTTCTGCGCACGCATTTGGCCGAAATAGCGCCGGAAGTGCGCGTTATTTTGCAATACGATAAACTGGTGCTGCAAAAACGAGAAGACACGGCGCCGGATGACGCTCCACCGCCGCCGCCAGCGGACGCGCCGGCAGAGTAAACATCAATCCCGCCTTCAACGCAACGTTCCCTCAGAGGCCTCAGGTGGATTCAAATTATTTTCAACCCCGCGAAGTACTTTACCAATCTGCTTCTGCTTTACACACGCGCCCACGTACGAGAAATAACTACCGGCATGTTCACAACATCGTTTATGCGGAAGCGCATGGTGTCGGCCTGATAATGGATGTGTTTCGCCCCCTTTCCCGTGCAACACAGTCGGGGGTCATAGACGTTGTAAGCGGCGGATGGCATTCCGGGCGAGCCATGTTGACTGAACACATCGGATTAGGGCTTATTGACGCGCTCTGCGACCGGGGCATGACAGTATTTGCAGTGTCTCCGGGTTCACTGCCGCTGTTTACCGGTTTTGAAATGGTAAATCACGTTTACGCGGCGATTCGTCACATCAAGGCAAATGCGGATGATTATGACATTGCCCCGGACCGTCTTGGCATTGCCGGCGTATCGGCGGGCGGGCATCTCGCAGCCCTCGCGGCGCTGAAACCGCAGGAAGCCCATGCACGTCCGCGCGCCCCATGGCAATACCATGGCACGCATGTAAAGGCAGTCGCGCTGTTCTTCCCACCCACCGATCTGCTTGATTATGGCGGAATTCCCATAACCCGGTTTTGTCTTGAGGGTCTTGACCTCACACGTTTGGTATTCCACGACGGCATGACACACCGGTCTGAAACTGAAATCGCCGAACAACTCGCCGCGTTGTCGCCCGCGAGGCTTTCGCCGAAAGACCCGCCGCCATTCATACTTGTCCAAGGCAAAAAGGACCTTGTCGTTCCTTGGCGGCAAGCCGAAAAGCTGGCGACGGCGTTGCGGCGGGCGGGAGGCGAAGCGGCCGTTTTGCTCAAAGACGAGGGGGGCCACCTATGGCCGGAAATTCATCGCGAAGTGGAACACGTGAGCCGGTGGCTTTTGGAAAACATCAACAAATAAGACGCCGCCAAAGAAATGGCGATTGTTTTTCGCTTTGTTCCTTTCACCTCTGATATACATTTATGGGTCGCACGTTGCTCAATTCACAATTCATCTTGAGTTTGCATTATCCTTACTCCATTTGCTATCATTATGGTCCCCGTTGCGAAAGTCTTGTTTTTCTATTCTGATTACTGTAAATTAACACTCCCATTGGAGGAACGATTTGTGAGAACGCACGTCCCCGGACAAGGGGAAATAACAAAAGTTTGGCATCTAATAGATGCGGAAGGCAAGTCGCTGGGACGCGTTGCCGCGGAGACGGCGCGACTGTTGCGTGGAAAGCACAAGCCTGAATATACGCCCTTTCTTGATTGCGGCGATGCTGTTATCATTATCAATGCGTCAAAGGTTCGGATAACGGGTAATAAGCTGCGCCAGAAGATGTATTACCGTCACTCCGGATATCCGGGCGGTCTTAAAGAAACCCGTTTGGATGCCATGATGGCAAAGCACCCCACACGCGCGCTTGAACTTGCCATCAAAGGCATGCTGCCCGGCAACCGGCTCGGCCGCAAACTAGCCACACAGTTTCGCGTGTATGCGGGCGCCGAACATCCCCATGAAGCGCAGCAACCCGTTCCGCATGAAATAGAACAATAACCTACCTGCAGGGAGAAACAATTGTGATAGACCCCAAGACAAATGAGATCGTAGCGCTGGGACGGCGTAAACGCGCTTCGGCGCGTGTGCGCATCCGACCGGGCGCGGGCAAGTTCGTTGTGAACGGCCGACCAGTGGAAGATTATCTGGCACGCGAGACATTGGTGCAGATGGCCGCTCAGCCGCTGGACGTTTCCGGCCTGCGCGAAAGTTTTGATATTCGCGTGATATGCAGCGGCGGCGGCCTTGCCGGTCAAGCCGACGCCATACGTCTTGGCGTGGCGCGCGCCCTCGTCGAAAACGACGAAGCCATCCGCCCCGCGCTGCGCAGCGCGGGATTGCTTACCCGCGACGCGCGCGAAGTGGAACGCAAAAAATACGGCCGCCCCGGCGCCCGCAAGCGGTTCCAGTTCTCGAAACGTTAAGCCCAATCATCCTTTCATTCTTCTTTGTGTCGCGCCCCATTGTGTTGTTTTTCGATGGGGCGCCCCTCTTTATGCCAATCCGGCGGAGAGCGCATTGCGCCTCAATGCCCCATGATACCTATTCGCCTTCTTCCGTAATCTCAATATCCGTTTCTTTTTCGCCCATGCCTCCGTCCAGCGGACGCACATAAATGTTCCGGTACCATGCTTCACCGCCGTGATCCTGCAACGCGATGATGCCTTTCAACGGCAACTCTGCAAAGGGCAGGGAAAATTTTCCGATGGGCGATGTCATCAACGCCAAATCCGTGTCAACCACTTTCCAGCCATTCATTGCCACAACAATATGACGCCCATGCGCCCTGATATCGAAGGAATTCCATTCGCCGGCAGGGCGCGACATGTTGAACATGGGCGATACGACGTCATAGATGGCGCCGCAGCTGGTGAAGCTTGGCGGTTTGCCGTAATCTTCAAGCACCTGCACTTCAAAACCGCGATATACCGGGTCGTTCTCCTGCGCCCGCAGGAAAACGCCGCTGTTGGTGCGTCTGGCAAGTTTGAACTCGAGATGCAACTCAAAGTCCGAAAAGGTGCGTCCTGTATACCCAACATAACGAAGCGTAGTTAAAGAACGACCGAATATGTGCAGCGCGTCCCCCTCAAACGCAAAGATGTCCGCATCATCCTTGATATTGCGCCAGCGCGGACGGCGCGCCTCGTCAAGCAGGTCAATCCACCCTTCGCCCGCGGGAACAGCCGTGGGAAGGCCTGATGGCCGCGGTTTCCACGGCGCGCGCAAAACATAGCATACTGCGGCGACAGCGGCAAGCGTTACGATTAAGGTCAGTATCACAGACAGGGCAATCGCTTTCTTCATCAAACAATCTCCTTCGATGGTGTGGCGACACATTTATTTGGATTCTTCGTACAAGAATAGGTAAAC
>DSBB01000164.1 GCA_011046175.1 Candidatus Hydrogenedentota bacterium
ATGAAAATGCACGCGGTTCATGCTTTAGCATGCTGGGTTTGATTTGCCGCTCCGGCACGCTGAAGCGTGAACAACATACGGTGTTTTCGAAGCGGTCATAGTTAAACGATGAAAATGCACGCGGTTCATGCTTTAGCATGCTGGGTTTGATTTGCCGCTCCGGCACGCTGAAGCGTGAACAACATACGGTGTTTTCGGAGCGGTTATACTTAATCATAGCCGATGGCGCCCATGAGTCATGGCTGCATATTGTGCAAA
This sequence comes from Candidatus Hydrogenedentota bacterium, assembly GCA_011046175.1. Lineage (GTDB taxonomy): Bacteria > Hydrogenedentota > Hydrogenedentia > Hydrogenedentales > CAITNO01 > SLFT01. The sequence goes on from DSBB01000164.1 coordinate 259, forward strand.
ACGCAATTAGAATTTTTTACTATACATCTGCGCGTTTCGCGTAGATGTTTGGTGTAGGTAGTGCATCAACCATCGTCATTCCCGCGAAAGCGGGAATCTACGAACTTTCGCCGGTTCATGTACTATATTTCTGGATTCCCGCTTTCGCGGGAATGACGGGAAACATCAAGTCAATGTGTATTACTTGGGTTGTGGGCAACGCCCGCATTAGGGATGCTGTTCCCAACCCTGTTCGCCGATGAGGGGCACGAACCGGCAGGATATGCCCGGACAACGGTGGAACGCGCCGTCTTCTTTGCGGACGATGGTGACGAGTCGCTGTACGTCCGGTCCGCCCACAGGCGCGACCAGTCTGCCGCCGCTTGCGAGTTGTTGTTGCAGCGCGTCGGGGATTTCCGGGGCGCCCGCAGTAATGAGGACGGCGTTGTAAGGGGCGGCTTCGGGATGGCCGAGCGTTCCGTCGCCGATGATGACCGTTATGTTGTCATAACCCAGCGCTTCGAGCCGCTGTTGCGCGCTGTCCGCGAGTGGGGCGTGGCGTTCTACGGAATAGACCTGCGCGGCGATTTCGGCAAGTATGGCGGTTTGATAACCGGAGCCCGTGCCGATTTCGAGCACGCGCGTGGTTGGCGTCAGCGCGAGCATTTCCGTCATGACGGCGACCATGTAGGGCTGCGATACGGTTTGATCACAGGCAATGGCAACGGGATGGTCGAGGTACGCGTCCTGTTGCTGGTTTGCGGCGACAAATAAATGTCGCGGCACTTTTCGCATGGCGGCGATGACCTTTGGATCGCGTATGTTGCGCGCCACAATTTGTTTTTCCACCATGCGGTTGCGTTCTTCTCGGTGCGCGCATAAATCGGCGTCTGTAAACATTATGTCCTCTTGTTGGCGGTTTGCGCGTGTGGTTTGAAAGCCTTTTCCTGTTTTTGATAGAATACCACACTCCCGCATTTCGCGGAAATCCCATGTAAAGGAGTTTAAGGAAAACTAATGAGCGAACAACAAATGGCAACGCAACTGGCCCGGAGCGGTTTTGACGAAGCTCTGGAGGCCGAACTGAAAGAACAGCTTGAAGGCGCGAACATGGCCCAATTGCTGGAGGAGACCCTCCAGAATTTCAAGGAAGGCGAAGTGGTTCGCGGCCGGGTGGTCAACATAACGGACGACCGTATTCTTGTTGACATTGGCTACAAAAGCGAGGGCATAGTCGAGGCGGGCGAATTTGCCAGCCCTGAAGATGTCATTGTTGGCGAAAGCTACGATTTTTACATCGAAGAGCCTGAAAACGAGATGGGCGCGCCTGTGCTGTCCAAAATCAAGGCGGACCGCATCAAGAACTGGGAACATGTCCAGGAGGTGTACAACAACGACGGCATTATCGAGGGGGTGATCACGCGGCGCGTGAAGGGCGGCTTGAAGGTGGACATCGGCGTGGATGCGTTTATGCCGGCAAGCCAGTTGACGTTCCGTCCGACGGGCGATCTCGAGAAATATATTGGCGAGCGGTTGGAAGTTAAGATTGTGAAGCTGACGCGCCGCCGCCGCAATGTGGTGGTCAGCCGCCGCCGCCTGCTTGAAGAACAGCGTGAAGAAGAGAAGAAAAACCTGCTTGAGCGGATCGAGGTCAACGCGATAATCGAGGGCGAGGTCAAGAATATCACGGATTTCGGCGCGTTTGTGGACGTGGGCGGCATTGACGGCCTTCTTCATGTCACCGACATGAGTTGGGGCCGGGTCAAGCATCCGTCGCAGATGGTGAAAGTGGGGGATAAGCTTGAAGTTGTGGTGTTGAGTTTCGATCCCGCCACCGAACGCATCAGCCTCGGTTTGAAACAGAAAACGGAGAACCCGTGGGCGACTGTTGTGGAACGGTATCCGGTGGGTTCCATCATGCGCGGGCGCGTGGTGAGCATGACCGAATACGGCGCGTTCGTGCAGCTTGAAGAGGGCGTCGAGGGCATGGTGCATGTCAGCGAGATGAGCTGGACGCGCCGGGTGCGTTATCCGAATGAAGTGCTTAGCGTCGGCGACGAGGTGGACGTGATGGTGTTGAGTGTGGACAAGGAAGAAGAGAAGATCGCGCTCGGCATCAAACAGACCCAGCCGAATCCCTGGAAGCAGCTTGGCGAACGGTATCCGGTGGGTTCGACCATCAAGGGTATTGTGCGCAACATGACGGACTACGGCGCGTTTGTGCAAATTGAGGACGGCATAGACGCGTTGCTTCATGTGAGCGACTTGTCGTGGACGAAGAAGATTACCAATCCGAATGACATGCTGCAGAAGAATCAGGAAATCGAAGTGCAGGTGTTGAGCATTGACCCCGAGGCGGAGAAGATCAGCGTCGGTTTGAAGCAGTTGCATCCCGATCCGTGGCTGTCGGTGGTTGAAAATGTGCCCATCGGCTCCCATGTCGAGGTTGAAATAGTCAAATTGGTCGCCTTTGGCGCGTTTGGCCGCCTTGACAACGGCGTCGAGGGTTTGATCCATGTCAGTGAGCTTGCCAACGAGCGGGTGCAGCGACCGGAGGACGTGTTGAAAGTGGGGGACAAAGTTTCGGCCAAGGTGATCAGCATCAGCGCCGCCGACAGGCGCATCGGCTTGAGTATCCGCGAATACCAGCGCGACATGAACCGCACCACCATGCAGGAATACGCTGAGAGTGAAAATAAATCCGTGGATGTGGGCGCGGCCTTGACAGGCTCCGTGCCGCAAAGCATGATACAGGCGGGCCGCAGCCTGGCCGACGTTGCCCACGAGCTTATGGTCGCGGTGAACCGTGTTGAAACGGCGCGCGCCGCGGAGCGCGAGGCGCAAGCGTCCGCCGCCGCTTCTGAAGAAGCGGGCGAGACGGCGTCCGCTGAATCCGAGGCGGTGGAAGCGCCGTCGGATGAAGCGCCTGTCGAGGATTCTTCCGAGTCCGCCCCGGCGGACGTTGCGGAGGCGCAGACGTCTGAAGACGCCGCGGCGCCTGAAAATGCGGAGACAGTGGCAGAAGAGATTGTCGAAGACGGCGGTGAAGAGGCGGCTGTGGACGCCGCAGCGCCTGAAAATGCGGAGACAGTGGCAGAAGAGATTGTCGAAGACGGCGGTGAAGAGGCGGCTGTGGACGCCGCAGCGTCTGAAAGCGCGGCTCCTGAAGGAACGGATGATCTTGTCGAAGGTGGCGGCGCAGAGGAGACCCCCGTGTCAGGTGTACCGGAGGCGCCCGTTGAAGACGCGGCGCAAGAACCGGAAAAGGAGACCTGAGGAAGTCGTATGTAAAACCTTTCCGCGAGCGCCGTTGATTCAATGGCGCTCGCGTTTGTTATTCATCATCCCCTGACGGGGTGTTCTTCCCGCAATGACCGAACGGCAGTCGGCAGTTTAAGGAACAAACAAGCCGCGTTTGCGCGTTTGGCATACAGACAATAACGCAACGCCGTCACGGCGTTTATCAATATGGAAGGAAGACAGCATTATGGTCGGAACGAAAGGCAAAAGATCAAGCAGGCACGGCGCTGTGATGAGCGGCGCCGAAATGACGATACAAGCGATAGTGGACGAAGGGGTGGACACCATTTTCGGGTACAGCGGCGGCGCGATCCTGCCCACCTATGACGCGATTTTTCGTTATAACAGCGCCAACCCCGGCAAGCCCGTCAGGCTGGTGGTGCCCGCAAACGAACAAGGCGCCGGGTTTATGGCGGCGGGGTACGCGCGGAGCACCGGCAAAGTGGGCGTGTCTATCGTAACCTCCGGGCCGGGCGCCACCAACAGCGCCACGCCTGTGCGCGACTGCATGGCCGACTCCGTGCCGATAGTGCTGATATGCGGCCAGGTGGCGCGTTCATCCATCGGCACAGACGCCTTTCAGGAAGCGCCGGTATTCAGCCTGATGAGCCCCTGCGCCAAGCATGTTTTTCTTGTGAAAGACCCGACGCAACTCGCGGCCACAGTGCGCACGGCATTCCAGATAGCGCGCAGCGGGCGTCCGGGACCGGTCGTGATTGATCTTCCCAAAGACGTGCAGAACTGGCAGGGCGCCTACGACAGCGAGAGCGTGCTGCAATTGCACGGCTATCAGGACCGGGTCAACGCGATGATGCATCAAAAAATGCCGAAAGCCACGGCGCAGGCGTTTCTGAATCTGCTCAAACGCGCGAAACGCCCCTTGCTTTATGTGGGCGGCGGCGTTATTATCAGCAACGCGGAAAAGGAGCTGCGCCGGTTCATGGAGCAGTTCCGGATACCGGCGGTGACAACACTGATGGGCATAGGCGCAATAGACACGCAAAGCGATTTGTGCCTGCACATGCTGGGCATGCATGGTTCCGCCTACGGCAATTATGCGGTTGACGAGTGTGATATGCTGATTGCGGTGGGCGCGCGTTTCGATGATCGCGTTGCCGGGCTGCCCGACGAATTTGCGGCCAATGCGGTTGTCGCGCATATTGACATTGACGCGGCTGAAATTGGCAAGGTCAAGCCGGTTGACTGGCATTATGTGGGCGACGCCGCAGTGGCGCTGCGCAGTCTCACCGAGGCGGGAAAAGGCTGGAGCGTCGAACATAAACAGTGGCTCAAACACATCCGCGCCATGAAAAAACGGCACAAGTTCAATTTCAACCGCGATTCCGAGATAATCCAACCTCAGGCGGTGTTAGAGGCGCTGAACAACATCACCAAGGGCGAGGCCATTATTGTCACCGGCGTGGGGCAGCATCAAATGTTCAGCGCGCAATACTTTGATTTCAAACGCCCGCGCACATGGATTACTTCCGGCAGCATGGGCACCATGGGTTTTGGCCTTCCCGCCGCGCTGGGCGCTCAGGCGGCAAATCCGGGGAAACTGGTCATAGATGTGGACGGCGACGGCAGCATGCGCATGAACATAGGCGAACTCGAGACCTGCACCAATTACAATCTGCCTGTCAAGATACTGCTTATGAACAACCAGGGGGACGGCATGGTGGTGCAATGGCAAACGCTCTACTTTGGCGGACGTTACTCCGGCACGGACAAGACGCTTCATGCCAAGGACTTTGTTAAGACGGCGGAGGCGGACGGGTTCAGGTTCGCGCGGCGCGTCACCGACTATGACGCATTGCAGCCGGCGTTGGAAGAGTTTGTTTCTTTTGACGGGCCTGCGTTTCTTGAAGTGCGCGTTGACAAGTTCGCGTTCGTATATCCCATGATCGGCCCCGGCGCGCCTTACCACGACATGCTTACGGGTCCCTATATTGAAGGACGCAGCGACGAGCCGGCGGAAGACACGCTGGACGCGACGGACGGCTTTTAGTCGAGGCGGCATGTTAAACGCGGGCGGACAACAGGCATCGAGGTTCATGCTTTGTGAAAACGGTACAACTTAACGAAGCGCAACAGGCGGCGGTAACCGCGCCGGATGTTCCGGCGTTGGTGCTGGCGGGCGCGGGCAGCGGCAAAACGCGCGTCATTATCGAGCGCATGGCTTATTTGGTTGAAGAGCGCGGCGTGAACCCGCGCAACCTGCTGGCGCTCACCTTTACCAACAAGGCGGCGGGCGAAATGCGGCGCCGGTTTGCGCAACGCATCGGCATGGAGATTATCCCGTCTTTTATCGGCACGTTTCATTCCTTCGGCCTCTGGTTGCTGCGTCGGAATGCGCCGTTGCTCGGTCATCCCCAGAACTTCACCATCTTCGACGATCAGGATCAATTGTCCTTGATGAAGCGGCTCGTAAAGGAATTGCCAAAGACGCTCAAGCCCGTGTTGCCCCGCGAGGCGCTTGGATTCATCAGCTGCATCAAGCAGGCGGAACCGTATCCCAACTGGAGCGATCCGCCTGAATCGCCCGACGAAGAAACCTTCCGGGAATTGTGGGGGCGATATCACGACGCGCTCAAAAAGTGCAGCGCAATGGATTTTGACGACCTCACCGCCTTGACGGCGTTTCTGTTGGAGCGGTTCCCGGAGGCGCGCGACAGGTATCGCGGCCGGTTTCATCACATATTGGTGGATGAGTATCAGGACACCAACCGCAGCCAGTATGTCATTGCGCGGTGTCTCGGCGGCGGGGGCAACCTGTTTGTGGTGGGCGATGAGGATCAGAGCATTTACTCGTGGCGCGGCGCGGACATAAACAACATTCTTGATTTTGCCCGCGATTTCCCGGAGGCGCGCGTGTATCGCCTCGAACAGAACTACCGCAGCGCGCCGCCCATACTCAAGGCCGCCAACACGCTTGTGGCGCACAATAAAAACCGGCTCGGCAAGCGTTTGTTTACGGAGCGCGCGGACGGCGAGCCCGTAACCTGCTTCCTCGCGGACGACGCGGAAGACGAAGCCAGGTTTGTGGTGGAGGACATGCTTCGCCGCAAACGGGAACCGGGGACGGTGGCGGTGTTTTATCGCACACACGTCCTTTCCCGACTGTTGGAGGAGGCGCTTCTGTCGCGGCGCATCCCCTACGTGGTGGTGGGCGGGGTCAAATTTTACGCCCGCAAGGAGGTAAAGGACATAGTCGCCTACATGCGCCTGATTGCGAATCCGGCGGATGACGAATCGCTGCGCCGCATACTGAACGTGCCCTCGCGCGGCATTGGCGAAATGGGGCGCGCTCAACTGACGGAATACGCTGCAATGCGCGGCATACCGCTTTTTCAGGCGTTGCGTGAATCGGAAACGGATGAAGGCATATCGTCGCGCGCGCGGCGCGCCGCCGTTGCGTTGGCGGATTTGCTGGATGAAATGCGCAACCTCGCCGGCGATATGCCCGTGGCCGGACTGGTGGAGAATCTGCTCGAGCGGGTGGCGTACCGCGAGTATGTGGAACACAGCGACGAAAAGCAATTTCGCAACCGTATTGAAGTTGTAAACGAGTTTTTGGTCGCGTGCAAGCAGTATGATGCGCGTGCGAAAGGCGGTGATCTTGCGGGTTTTCTGGAGGAAATGGCGCTTATGTCCGATGTTGACGGATGGGAAAGCGACGGGGATGCCGTTACGCTCATGACTTGTCATTGCGCAAAGGGCCTTGAATTTGATCATGTATACATTATCGGGCTGGAGGATGAGATGTTTCCGCTGTTGCGTTTTGAGGACGACACGGACCTTGAGGAGGAGCGGCGGTTGTGTTATGTGGCCATGACGCGGGCGCGCGCGAGTCTGACGTTGTGCGCCTCGGAAACGCGCATGCTTTATGGGGTGTACAACCATAACAGGCGTCCGAGCCAGTTTTTGCTGGAAATAGGGGATAAACATATATGCATGGTGGACGCCAAAGGCGCGCCGTTGCGGCGGGAAGAACAGGGGCGGACGCCGCGTCCGGCGGAATCTGCGCGGCAAACCGAGGAATCGGCGCCGCCCGTATTAAAAAGCGGAACGGTGATTCGTCATGCCCGCTTCGGACGGGGCGTAGTGCTGTATACCAAGGGCGAAGGTCATAAACTGCAGGCCCGCGTACGCTTTGACAGCGGACGTCACGCGACGCTTTTGATTGCCAAGGCGCCTGTTGAAATTGTCCGTTGATTTCCGTCTGACGAGAGCCATTATCACATTCCCTCGGCGAGTTGTTTATAATGAGGCATGCTGTAAAACGTTTGCGACATGCGCGACGCCGCGCGGTTGACATGAAATCGGAGGAAGTGTGTTGTGAATCTTGACGAACTCCGCGAACAAATAGACGCGCTTGACGCGCAGATTGTGCAGGCGCTCAACGAACGCGCCCAAGCGGCGCAGGCCATCGGCGAATTAAAGCGCAACGCCCAATCGCCGATTTATGTGCCCGAGCGGGAAAAAGCCGTTTTCAAGAAGCTTTCGGAATGCAACAAGGGCCCGTTGAGCGACAAGGCGGTACAGTCCATTTACCGGGAGATAATCAGCGCCATTCGCGCATTGGAAAAGCCGACGAGTGTGGCTTTTCTCGGCCCCAAAGACACCTTTAGTCACATGGCCGCGCTACGCATATTCGGAGGCGCCGCCGACTATGTTCCCCTGCCCTCGTTCACCGACGTGTTTACTGAAGTCGAGCGAAAGCGCATTGATTACGGCGTGGCGCCCGTGGAGAGTTCAATGGGCGGCTCCGTCAGCGACACGCTTGATCTTTTTATTTCGTCGAACCTCAAGATTGTGAATGAAGTGTTGTTGCATATTACGCAAAACCTCATGGCCAGGTGTCCGCTGGCGGATATCAAGCGCGTATACTCGAAGGACAACGCGCTGCTTCAATGCCGCAACTGGTTGCGCGCCAACCTGCCGAACGCCGAGCTTATAGAGATTAGCAGCACCGCCGAGGCCGCGCGGCGCGCCGCCGAGGAGCCCCATGCCGCCGCCATCGCGGCAAAGCTCGCCGCGCAGACCTACAACCTAACCATCCTTGCGGAGCGGATTGAAGACGCGCCCCACAACTACACCCGCTTTGTGGTGGTGGGACACCAGATGGTGAAGCGCACCGGCGACGACAAGACCTCGATTCTGGTGTGGGTGAAAGACAAGCCCGGCGCTCTTTACCATTTGTTGCTGCCTTTCTCGCGCCACGGCATCAATCTGACCCGCATCGAATCGCGTCCGTCCCAGCAGAAAGCGTGGGATTATGTGTTCTTCATTGATTTACTCGGTCATGTGGAAGACGAAAACGTGAAAGAAGTGCTGGCAGAAGTGGGCGAGTTGGCGCGAAACATTAAAGTGCTCGGTTCCTTCCCCCGCGCAGAGTTGCAGGACTGACATGGCGCCGCGTCCGCCGTCCGTTCTGCGGGGGGTATGTTCTACTCGTTGTCCGCCAACCGCGCCGCCATTTCAGCCAATGTCTTCCTGCTCGCTTTCATGCCCGGCGCCACGGCCTTCGGCCACGGCAGGAAACGGCGGGGAATCTTGAAGCGGGGAAGCCTTTGCGCCAAAGCGGCGCGAAGCGCGTCGGCGTCCGGCGCGCAGGCGTCCGTCATTTCCAAAAACGCCGCCGGTACGGCGCCATATTCTTTATCCGCCAAAGGCACGACGACGGCGCGCCGCACATTGGGCTGGGCGCAGAGCGCCGCCTCGATTTCTTCCGGCTGTATGTTTTCGCCGCCGCATATAAACATGGCGTCAATGCGCCCCGTAACATGGAGCCGCCCCGCCTCGTCAAAAAAGCCGACATCTCCCGTGCGAAACCAGCCATCCTCGGTGACGGGGCGCCGACAAACCGCGCCGCCCATAAAGTAACCGGAAAAGAGCGTTTTGCCGGTCACCTCGATAACCCCGTCTTCACCAATGCGCACGGATTCTTTTGCAAGCGGACGCCCGCTGGAGAGCAATTCATCGAGAGGCGCGCCGGGCGAGGTCGCGCAGATTTGCGCCGCCGTCTCGGTCATGCCGTAACTGCGCACAAGCGGAACGCCCGCATGAAACGCGCGCGTTATTAATTCGTCGTCGGCGGGCGCGCCGCCGAGCAGTACGCACTTCACGGAACGCAACGCGTGTGTCGCCTGCGACGATTCGAGCAATCGGCGCAGCTGGGTGGGCACCAGAGAAATATGGGTGGGACGCAAATCAGTGATGCTGTCCTCCAACGTGGCGCCTGCTTCCGGCACGACAAGCGCCGCGCCCGCAACGGCGCATCGGAACAACGCCGCAAGCCCCGCCACATGGAAGAGCGGCAACGACAACAGCCAACGGTCGCCCGGCGCGAGGGGCATGTTGCGGTTCGCCGCGCGCGCCGCGGCGAGGTGATTGTCAAGGGTGTGCGCCGCCGCCCTAGGCGCGCCCGAACTGCCCGAGGTCAATACAATGGTGGCGCAAGCGGGGTTGCCGCCGCCGGCGAAGCGGTTGCGTTGAATCCCTTCTGAAGAATGAAACGCCCTGTCGGTTTCCGCGTGTACGGGGCGCTTTTCGTGTGTTGCATTTGATTCCGGACAGGGCCGGCTTGTGTCGCCTGCGCGGGACATCATTCCGTCTTGTATTATCCAGGCCGGCTTTAATATCCCAAGGATAGCCTCCACGCTTTTTTGCGGTAATGACGGGTTTATTGGACATGCCGCGGCGCGCGCGTGGAAAAGCGCCCACAAGGTAACGCAGTAGTCCGCTGAAGGAGGCATTTTGATACCGACGCGGTCCCCTTCGCGGACGCCCGTCTCACGAAACGTTTGCTGCTGTTTGGTGATTGCCCCATGGTATTCGTGATAGGAATACGAAACACTGCCCGCAACAAGGGCGAGCGCCCCGGGCGCGGTCTGTGCCTGTCCGGCAATGAGACATTGCGATTCCGGGAATGGTTTACACATGCCACGCCTGCGTCAGTTTTGCCGGATTAACCTTTTCCGCCGCACGGGTGACGGCTTGCAGGTTGGCGGCGCCGCGGCATATCGGCAGCCGTTGTTCAAGCACGTCGTCGTCGAGCCTGTTGTAGGTGTCTATCCCCGGCGGTTGCGCAACATGGCGGCCTGCGGCGGACAGTCGCAAAATGGCCGCGCTGCCGATTCCGGACTCGTAGGCGCCGCTGAGAACCACGGGCGCGTCGGTTTTCAGCGACATGTTTTCGGGCGACGCGCCCAGGGTGGGTTTCCACACCAGCGCCCGGGCGTTTTCGACGATGGCGCGCAATGCCGCCTCGCGCGCCGACGTTTTATCGTTGCCTGTTCCGGCCATGCATGCGCTCAACTCCTGCAATGTTTCGTCTACGGCGAAAGAGACGCCGCACCGCTCATAAAGTGACGTCAGTTTCGTCGGATCAGCCAACGGCTCTTCCACGTAATCCACCTCATCGTCAGCGATGCTCCCGCAGAAGCGTGAAGCGTCTTCAAAAGTCCATGCGCGGTTGGCGTCGAAGCGAAGGCGGCATGCCCCCGCAAAGCTTCGGCGCAGTGCGCGGGCCATTGTTATGTCGTCCATAACGCTGTTCCTGCCGACCTTAATTTTTACGGTTGCATACCCCGCCCGCACCGCGGCGTCAACTTCCCGTTGAACGGTTTGGGCGCCGCCCCCCGCCAGAGCGCATAAGGGAACCATGACCGCCGCATCCGCAGGCGGCGAGGGGTGTTCGGAATCGCCAATCTGATGCAGCGCGCTTTCCAGCGCAAAACGGACCGACGGGGGGAGGGTTGATTCTTTTTGCAGGAATTCCGCTATTTCTCCTGCAGGTCGGCCGCATATCTTTTCCCGCGCAACTGCGCGGGAGATGGCGACAGCCTCGTCAAGGGTTTCCCCTGAAAATCCGGGCAGGGGAGACGCTTCTCCCCAGCCCTGAGAAGGCGCGTCGGTCTCGATGCGTAATAATGCGCCGGCCCGTTCCGTCACTCTGCCGCCCGGAACAGGAACGGGCGCGGTAAGCGGCAGTCGGAAGCGATAACATGTTACATGCCGAATAATCATAAGAACACCCTACAGACATTGTTTGCGGCCCCGAGCGGTTCCATTATCCACAGCATGCGTTCTGACTGCAAATGTCTGCGTTCGCGCATTCGGAAATATCCAATGAGGATGTTGGGCGCAACCCGTCCCGGGCTACTTTCTTCGGGCGTTGTTCCCGTTATTTGTTGGCCGCGGCGGATTGGAGATAATGCGCTATAAAGCTGGTGCAGCATGCAAAGGGGCGCGGTAAAAATGAATGAAAAGCGGGGGGATTCGTCAAATTAGATGAACTCAACGGCACAAGTGCGAACCAGACAGGAGACAGTAGCCATGAAAAAGAAAATGCGTCAGATGACGGCAGCGGTTGGGGCGTTGGCGCTGCTGGCGGGCATTGCCGCCGCAGACGGCGAATTTCCCATGCACGGCCGTATCAGTTTCGATACCGGCACGGCCGTGGTCAAGAACGCTTCAGAAGACAGTTGGTCGGCGGCGGTTGTGAATACGCTCATCATGCCGGGAGATACGCTTTGGGTGGACCAGAGCGGCACGGCGGAGCTGGAAATGGCGGGCGCGTCATTTTTGCGTTTGGCCGACGGCAGCAAGGCGGAAATCGTTTCCCTGCCGCCCAACGCTTATATTCGCGGTTGGGCGGGCTCATTTTATGTTCACCGCCTTACGCGCAGCCAGGGCGATTTTATTTTTACCACGCCGTCCGGCACGGTTGAAATACCCGCCGACGCCATGGTTCGCGTTGATATTGACGCGGCGGGCGCGGTTACCGTATCGGTGCGCTGGGGCAGCGCGAAAGTGCGCACCGACCAGGGCGGCGAAGTGATGGCGGGCGAAAGCATGCGCGTGTGGGTGGACCCCGGCATGCTGCCTTCGGAACCGGTTCCCTTTGACCGGTCGCAGGCGGACGCTTTTGACGACTGGAATAACGAACGCGCCCGCGTGCTGGCGGAAGGCGCCCGCACCGCCCCGAAGAATGTGGTGCTTCGCGACACCACGATTGGCAGTTACGACCTGGCGCGCTATGGCGAATGGGTTTATGTGGATAATCGTCCCTACTGGCGTCCCACGGTGGTGGTGAATTATGTGCCCTATCGGCATGGATACTGGAACTATATGCCCGCCGTGGGGCATGTATGGG
>DSBB01000098.1 GCA_011046175.1 Candidatus Hydrogenedentota bacterium
CCCGAAGGCGAAGGCGAACCAGAAGGCGAAGGAGAACCCGATGGCGAAGGCGAAGCCGAAGGCGAAGGAGAACCCGAAGGCGAAGGCGAACCCGAAGGCGAGGGTGAACCTGAGGGCGAACCTGAAAATTATGTGTCTATTCTCATGGAACGTGCCGACGCAACAGGCGATTATATGTATACGCCTTCTCAATTGCTGGAGATAACAATTTATGTTGAAAAACTTGGCGTTGGCGCTCCGACAGATTTTTTCATCTACGAACAACTACCGGAAAACTGGACATTTTCGGGGCTTGTAAACGGTATCCTGCCCGACCAATTCCCGCCAAACGGCGCAACAGGGGAACTAACTTTTGCATGGACATCTTCGACTCCTGTGCCGCCATTTTCCTTTACGTACGCCGTAACGCCGCCTGATTCCACGGTAAATGCGTTATTTACCGGCATAACCCAATACACCATCAACGGCATGGACTTTTACTCGAACGAAGCACAAACACGCTTCCGCCGCTTTGAAACGCTTATTGAAATATCACACGCTACTGAGCCCGTCGCATATACGCCGAACAGTTTCCTTGATATTACTATCCGCTATATGCAATACGGCGGCGAGCCCCTACTCGTATTCGGCATCGTGGACACCCTGCCTCCCGACTGGATTTATCAGGGGATTGTAGCCAACGAGGGCGCCGCGCCGGCAATCAGTCCCGATGAAGGCGCGCAAGGCGAGTTGGAATTTGCATGGATTGAGCCGCCTGCAATGCCGGGTTCCTTTACGTATCGGGTGTTTGTGCCTGAGACGACTTCCGGGCAGGCTCATCTGTCAGGATATGGCCTCTATCGCTTCACAGGCACTGAACAACAAACCGCCCTATCCGAAATATACATTCCACAGGCATGGCCGTGAGAAGCATATTCGGTGAACACGAAAATGACGGAAGGCAGCCATGTACAACGCCGTTTTTTTTATTTTATTCGCGCTTGCGCCGCAAATAGCGGAACAAGTGGATGTCCTGCCTGTATGGCCGGGACACCCCGTCGGCTTTCATTTGCATACCCACGGGGACATGCAATTTGTGGCGTTTTATGATGCGGAACGCAGGATGACGGTAGGCCGACGGCATCTTGACGACACCCATTGGGAATTTCACCGTCTCCCTGAAACTTTAGGCTGGGACAGTCACAATTACGTCACCATGACGATAGATGACGACGGTTACATACACCTGTGCGGGAACATGCACGTTAAACCCTTGGTTTATTTCCGTACCGCCGAGCCACTGGACATCGGCGCCTTCGAGCGCGCGCCCATGGTGGGCGACCGCGAATCACGCATGACGTATCCCAAGTTTTTACGGGGCGCAAACAACGAACTGCTGTTTTGCTACCGCGATGGGAACAGCGGCAACGGTGAAGAAATTTATAACGTCTACGATCATGAAAACAAATCTTGGCGCCGGTTCCTTGATCATCCTCTTACAAGCGGCGAAGGCGAACGCAACGCTTATATTCACGGCCCCGTGAAAGGGCCGGACAACCGCTTCCACATATGCTGGGTATGGCGCGTTCACGGCGGTTGCGAAACAAACAACAATCTCTCCTATGCCGTCAGCGACGACCTCATGCACTGGCGAAAAGGTTCCGGAGAACCCGTGTCCCTGCCCATGACCCTTGCTACGGCGGAAATAGTGGACCCCGTGCCCGTCAATGGCGGCATCATCAACGGCAACACCAAACTTGGCTTTGACTCGTTGAAGCGGCCCGTGATCAGCTACCACAAATTTGACGAGAATGGCAACACCCAGATTTACAATGCCCGTCTTGAAAATGGGCAATGGCGGATATACCAAACCAGCGACTGGGATTATCGGTGGGAGTTCAGCGGCGGCGGCACCATTATTTTCGAAATTGGCCTGTCGGGCGTGTCTGTTCATGAGGAAGGAGCATTACGCCAAAGCTACAATCACAAGAAGCTTGGTTCCGGCGCGTGGCTCCTTGACGAACGCGACTTCAGCATTATCAAACCCTTGAAGACGCCGTCGCGCTACCCGCCCGAACTGTCAAATGTGGAATCCGATTTTGACGGCGTTATTATTCGGCGCGCCAATGACAGCGGTGGCGCCCCGGAGCCGGGGACGCATTATTTTCTACAGTGGGAGACCCTGCCGCAGCATCGCGACCGGCCCCGTGAAGGCAACCTCCCGAAACCATCCATGTTGCGTGTGATAAAGATGAAGACCGACGGTTAAATGATACGCGCCCGCTGTTTAATGAATAAAACGGTTGGCCGCCGCTGACAGCGCATGTTACTTCGTGAAACAACGCGTGAATATCAGCCTGAGCGACACATATGCGACCATCACCACATGAAGATAAGATAGTAGAACATTCAGAAAGAGATATGGCGTCCAAGACTTCCTTATCACCAACACCGTTTTCCGTCAACAGTAACAATCCGGAGGTATTTGTCGCTTCCGGCGCGGGCCCGTATGAAAATACGCGCATGGCGCTGGAACATATCAACCTGGCGCCGGCCTCCGGACGCCGCGTTTTGCTGAAACCAAACGCCGGACGCATGGTTGATCCCCACACAGGGGTAACGACACATCCTCAGGTAGTGGCGGCGGCGATTGACGCTTTCCGCGACGCGGGCGCCGCCGTCGCCGTGGGCGAAAGCCCCATCACAGGCGTAAAAGCGCTGAAAGCACTGGAAAAATGCGGCATTGCGGCGGTTGCGAAAAAACGAGACTGCCCTCTTCTCGATATGGACGCGCGTCCGTATGTATTCATGGATATCCCGGACGGTCGAGCCATCCAACGAATCAAGGCATGCCCCGAAACACTCGAATACGACATTGTCGTTTCCATGCCCGTAATGAAAACGCACATGCATACAGGGGTCACATTATCCGTCAAGAACATGAAAGGCTGCCTGTGGCGTCGCTCAAAAGTGGACCTGCACATGTTGCCTAAGATTCCGGATGTGGACGAAAAATCCCTTAACGTTGCGATTGCCGACATGTCTTCGGCGCTACTACCCCACCTGGCCATCATAGACGGCGCCATCGGAATGGAAGGGCTGGGACCCAGCGCAGGCGAACTCCGCGAACTGAACGCGGTTGTTGTTGGCGTTGACCCGTTTGCGGCGGATGCGGTCGCATGCGCCCTCATGGGAATCTCAGCGTTCGATATACCGCATCTTCGCATGGGAGCGGAACGGGGTTACGGCGTTATTGATTTGGATACGATAGACGTATCCCCCGCGAACTGGCGGGCAGTCAGCCAGCCGTTTGCGCTTCCCCCAAAAAATCTTTCCATCGAGTTTCCGAACGTATCCGTATTTGACTCTCAATCGTGCAGCGCCTGTCAGGCGAGCCTGCTGCTTTTTCTAAGAAAGTACGGCGAGCAATTATTCAGTGGCAAAAGCGGCGCGGGGAAAACGCCGATTGCCATTGGCAAAGGGCACGATTCCCTTCCGGCGGGAACCCTGTGCGTCGGTAATTGTACGGCAAAATTCAAAGAAGGCCGCCCTTTTGTGCCGGGCTGTCCCCCGGTGGTAAGTGAAATCCTGAACATTTATAACGAATACTTCAAATAAACGGTATCGCGTTGTCAGGGTTTATATGCTTCGACCAGACAGTCCATCCGCTCGCCTTGCTGAATCTGTTTGATCCGTTCAAACGCGGCCTCCTTCAAGCCGCATTGAATATCCTCGAAAGTATAACAGTTGCCGCCTTCCGTAGCGACAAGCATGTTCACGGCAAAGAGCGCGCCGCCAACGGGACGGGTGCGGTCGGGAGCGAGTACATGGTCGCGAATGAGTATGCGTCCGCCGGGTATAAGCGCGTCGTGGCATTTTTTGTAAAGCGCAGTGTTTTGTTCAGGACTGTTCTGATGGATAATGGCGGACAACAAAACGAGATCATGGCCGGCGGGCAGCGAATCCGTGTAGAAATCGCCCGGAACAAGCGTTATGCGGTCGCGCACGCTGGATGAGGCCAGCCGCTGTTCGGCCATCTTAATAACCGGCGGCTGATCGAATACGGTGGCGCGCATAAGGGGGTACCGTTTCAGGAACGCCTCGGCATACGTGCCCGTTGCGCCGCCGACGTCCAGCAATATCCGCGACGACTCGGCGTTCGCCTGCGCCGCAATGGCGTCCGCCGCGTGACGCCCCACCACATGCATCGCATAGATGAAAGCGCTTAATTCTCCTTTCTCAAACGGCCCATTCGACACCTTTGCCGCTTTACCGAAACGGACAATATCGCTTAAGGACGACCAGCGCTGCCACATGCCGGCGGAATGGAGCACCATGGGCAGCACGGAGTCAGGCGCATCCGTGGCAAGCAGCGCAACAATCTCGGCGGGACAGCAATACCGCCCGTCCTTCTTTTCCAAGAAGCCTAACGCCGCCAGCGCGTTCAGCAGTATTTCCGTGCCGCGTTTGTCCGATTTCAATGCCGCAGCAGCCTCATCCAAGCTTTTCGGAGAAGCCAGCAGTGTAAACACATCCAATTCGGCGCCTGTCAACAGCACTCGTGATTCTATAAATGCCCGCGCCATCGCCAATACCGACTCCGCATTCTGAGCGACCATAGCCACATATCCTTTCCATTGCAGTCATCTTCCACATAAAACAATTTTATTTTAAGCGCCGCCGTCAGCATAAGGCCAAAACGGCGCCTTATATTATCCGAAATGCTTTTTTAGATACACCTTCAGCAATGCTTCCGCGTCGTCTTTGCATTTGCCGCACACCGTGCTCATTTTGGTCATTTCCTGCAGTTCCAAAAAAGTGCGCGCTCCTTCCAAGACGGATTCCTCAATTTCATGGTCCGTAACGTTCATGCATTTACAGATAACACGCGCCTCTTCCCGGACGATCTTGTCCTGCTGTCCGCTTCTTTCATAGTAGTCGTTTATAGCGGCGCGCAAAGCCTTGTCGCCCAATACGGAACAATGAATTTTGTGGTCGGGCAGCTGACCGAGCGCGGCGGCAATCTGTTTTGGCCCCACGTTAAACGCCTCTTCAAGGGTCATCCCCTTGACAATCTCCGACATTACGGAGGTGCTCGCGATGGCGCTCGCGCACCCGTATGTTCGCCATTTGCAATCGGAAATAGTCTCTGTTTCTTTGTCTACTTTAATTACCACCAGCATTTCATCGCCGCACTGGACATTGCCTACGATGCCGCGGCCGTCTTCCTGATAATCGTCATCCTTAAGCACATTGCGCGGATTCATAAAATGGTCTTTAACGGTGTCCGTATATGCCCATGCCTGATGCGCGCCCATACTCTATCTCCTTTCGTAAGCGGTGGACATTTCCCGAATTTTTGCAATAATACCCGGTAATTTTTTTAATACATACTCCACATCGTCCAACGTATTTTCACGGCCCAAACTCATTCTAATGGAACCGTGCGCCCTTTCAACAGGTATTCCAGTCGCCAAGAGCACATGCGACGGGTCAAGCGAACCTGAAGCGCAGGCGGACCCCGTGGATACTGCTATGCCTTCCAAATCAAGATAAAGGAGAATACTTTCGCCTTCGGCGCCCGCAAAAGACACGTTCAACGTGTTGTGCAAGCAGTCCGTAGGATGTCCGTTGAACGAAACATCCGGAATTTGCGCCTCAATGCCCTGTTTGAGCGTTTGTTTCAGCGCTGCCAAGCGTTCGGCTTCGTCGTTCATTTCCGAGGCGCGCATCTCCACGGCTTTGCCCAAACCGACAATGCCGAGGGTGTTTTCCGTGCCCGCGCGGCGGCCCCGTTCCTGATGACCGCCATGCACTAGCGGACAAAAGGGCACACCTCGGCGCACATACAATGCGCCAACCCCTTTGGGACCATATATTTTATGCGCCGACAGGGTCAAAAAATCAACGCCCAGTTCACGCACATCAATCGGTATCTTTCCAAATGCCTGCACCGCGTCCGTGTGGAATAAGGAACCCTTCTCATGCACAACACGGGCAATTTTGCAAATGTCTTGGATGGTGCCTATCTCATTGTTTGCCATCATCACGGATACGACACCCGTGTCCCCGGTAATGCTTCCACGCAGATCATCAAGAAATATTTTTCCGTATTCATCCACTTTCAGATACGTTACCCGGTTGCCGCGTCCCCTCAAACATTTGGATGTCTCCAGTATACACGGGTGTTCTATGACACTGGTGACAATATGGGGCTTGTGCTCGCGATCACACGAACAGTCCGTGGAGGGGCATGAAAGTATGGATAAAACGGTGTTGTTGCCTTCCGAGCCGCTGCCGACAAAGATGATTTCTTCAGGCAATGCGCCCAAAAAAGACGCCACCGTCTCTCTGGCATCTTCCACCAGCCCGCGCGCTTCACGCCCAAAAGAATGCATGCTTGACGGGTTGCCGAAACAGGACATTGCGTCCCGCATCGCATTTGCCACTTCCGGGTGCAACGGGGTCGTCGCGTTGTGATCCAGATAAACGCTTCGCTCTTCCATAATTGTCTCCAAGATACTTTACACTTTCCCACGGCACACCCTTTGCGGACTGAAACACAAAAATAGATTCTCCTATTCCTGACATGTCAGAATCCACCTGATTGAAAACGGGCGATAAGTATGGTTATCATCTGTTATGGTTATTTCTTGAATACGAGGCGCAACATGCGCATAATACAACATGCCGTTAAAAGCGTGTCATGCATGCAGCCTGTTCATCCCAACAACATATCGCATCATGATTTCCGGTATCCGATAGTATTGTTGGGATACGGGGTATGCGCACTTTCTCTTCGGTGCGGTATGCCGTATCATCAATTGCGCCGGCATTATTATGTGTTTTTCTTTCAACAACCAATTCACCTGAATAGATTGGAGTCAGGAGCATTATGAGCAGACCAGTACGCACCCTTGACGGGAATGAAGCAGTTGCGAACATCGCTTATCAAGTAAGTGAAGTTGCGGCCATTTACCCGATTACGCCTTCGTCGCCCATGGGCGAATGGGCCGACCAGTGGATGTCCGAGGGCCGTCCCAACATCTGGGGGACAGTGCCTCTTATCGTGGAGTTGGAAAGTGAAGCGGGCGCCTCGGCAGCCGTACACGGCGCTCTTCAGGCCGGTTCCCTTGTAACCACGTTTACTGCGTCGCAGGGCCTTTTGTTGATGATACCCAACATGCTGAAAATTGCCGGCGAACTGACCCCCGCCGTGTTTCACATCTCGGCGCGAACGCTCGCCACCCATGCCTTGTCCATTTTTGGTGATCACAGCGATGTAATGGCGGCGCGCAGCACGGGATTCGCCATGCTGGCCTCGGGGTCCGTCCAGGAAGCGCAGGACATGGCGCTGATTGCCCATGCGGCAACGCTCGAGTCGCGAGTTCCGTTCGTGCATTTCTTCGAGGGCTTCCGTATTTCCCATGAGGTGAATCGAATAGAACAATTATTGCCCGAAGACATACGGGCGATGATAGATGATGATCTTGTTTACGCCCATCGTCAACGCGCCATGTCACCAGATCGCCCCTTCATACGCGGCACGGCGCAAAACCCTGATGTGTTTTTCCAAGCGCGGGAAGCATGCAACCCCTTTTACGACGCATGCCCGGCCATCGTTCAAAAAGTGATGGACAAGTTTGCCGCGCTCACCGGGCGTCAATATAAATTGTTCGATTATACGGGAGCGCCTGACGCTGAACGGATCGTAGTGATAATGGGCAGCGGCGCGGAAGCAGCGGCGGAAGCGGTTGAATATCTCATGGAGAAGGACGAAAAGGTGGGCGTTGTGGTCGTACACCTTTATCGTCCGTTCGCGGCGGAGGCTTTTTTGAGCGCGTTGCCCGCAACCACCAGAACCATTGCCGTGCTTGACCGCACTAAGGAGCCGGGCGCGCCGGGCGAGCCAATGTTTCTCGATGTGTCAAACGCCATTGCCGAGGCCATTTGCGATGGGACCTCGCCATTCGACAAAATGCCTAAAGTCGTCGGCGGCCGGTACGGTCTTTCCTCGCGCGAATTCACCCCGGCAATGCTCAAGGGCGTGTTTGATCACTTGAAGGAAGAAAAGCCCATGAAGCGTTTCACCGTCGGCATCAACGACGATGTATCCAACAACAGCATCCAATACGATCCCGATTTCTCCACCGAGCATCCCGAAACTGTCCGCGCGCTGTTTTACGGCCTCGGCGCGGACGGAACGGTGGGCGCCAATAAAAACTCAATCAAGATAATCGGCGAGGACGCGGGATTATGCGCGCAGGGTTATTTCGTGTATGACTCGCGCAAGTCCGGCGCCATGACCACGTCGCATCTGCGTTTCGGTCCCCGGCTCATCCGAAGCACCTATCTCATTACCAAGGCCAATTTTATCGCATGTCATCAGTTCTCCTTCATGGAAAAACTCAATGTGCTCAAATGCGCGCAGCCGGGCGCCACATTCCTTTTGAACAGCATCTACGGCCCTGACGAGGTATGGGACCATTTGCCGCGCACGGCGCAGCGTGAAATTATTGAAAAGAAATTGAAATTTTACGTTATCAATGGTTTCCAAGTCGCCAAGGAAGCGGGCATGGGCGGACGCATCAATACCGTCATGCAGACTTGTTTCTTCTATATAAGCGGCGTGCTGCCGCAGGAGGATGCCATACAATCCATCAAGAAGGCCATCAAAAAAACATACGGAAAACGAGGCGATGCGATTGTACAAAAGAATTGGACGGCGGTGGATATGGCCATTGACAACTTGCACGAAGTGAAAGTGCCGTCCGAAGTGACCAGTTCCTTCGACATTCGCCCGCCCGTGCCGCCGGAAGCGCCTGAATTTGTGCGTGAATTCACGGCGGAAATCATAGCTGAAAACGGGGAAAATCTTCCGGTTAGCAAGATGCCCGTGGATGGCACTTTTCCGGTGGGAACAACCAAATGGGAGAAACGCAATATCGCATTGGAAATTCCGAGTTGGGACCCCGACGTCTGCATACAATGCGGCAAGTGCGTTATGGTGTGCCCGCACGCCGCCATTCGTTCCAAGGTTGTGGACGCTGATTCCCTAAGCAACGCGCCTGAAGGTTTCAAATCGGTTAAAGCCAAATGGAAGAACTTTGACGGAAAACTGTTCGTACTGCAAGTTGCGCCGGAAGACTGCACCGGCTGCACGCTGTGCGCGCAGACATGTCCCGCAAAGAACAAGGAAGAAGCCAAACTGCGCGCGCTCAACATGGTGGAACAGGCTCCCATCCGCGACCGCGAACGCGATTGTTGGAACTATTTCCTGTCGCTGCCGCAGGTTGATCGTAACGCGCTCAATCATAACGCCGTTAAAGACGTGCAACTGCTGGAGCCTTTGTTTGAGTTCAGCGGCGCATGCGCCGCCTGTGGCGAGACCCCCTATGTCAAACTGCTGTCGCAGCTGTTTGGCGACCGGCTTTACATCGGCAACGCCACCGGGTGTTCCTCAATTTACGGCGGCAATCTGCCGACAACCCCCTGGGCGCCCAACAAGGAAGGACGGGGACCCACATGGTCGAATTCCCTTTTTGAAGACGCCGCAGAATTCAGTATGGGAATGCGCGTCACCGTTGACAAGCAGCGGCAGTATGCCTGTGAATTGGTGAAGCGTTTGGAAAGCGTAATCGGCGGCGAACTGGCACAAGCGCTGCTCACGTCCGAACAACGGGAAGAGGCGGACATATTTGAACAGCGCAAACGTGTGTCGGCGCTCAAGGAAAAATTGGCGCAATCGGATTCTCCGGACGCCAAGATGCTGCTGCATATCGCGGATTTCCTCGTGAAGAAAAGCGTATGGGGACTGGGGGGCGACGGCTGGGCCTATGACATCGGTTACGGCGGACTGGACCATGTGATTGCCTCCGGCTATAATGTCAACCTGCTCGTATTGGATACCGAGGTCTATTCCAACACAGGCGGCCAATGCTCGAAAGCCACCCCCCGCGGCGCGGTCGCCAAATTTGCCGCAGGCGGCAAGCCTGCAGGCAAAAAGGATTTGGGACTGATCGCCATGACCTACGGAAACGTGTACGTTGCGCACGTGGCGATGGGCGCAAATGATTCACATACCATCAAGGCGTTCCGTGAAGCGGAGGCTTATGACGGCCCTTCGTTGATCATCGCCTACTGTCATTGTATCGCCCACGGCTATAACCTTGCAATGGGACTTGAACAGCAGAAGGCGGCGGTGCAATCGGGGCACTGGCCGTTGTTCCGATATAATCCTGACTTGATCAAACAGGGCAAGAATCCGTTCCAGCTTGATTCCAAGGCGCCGGCGCTGGCCCTTGATAAATACATCTACAACGAGACACGGTACAAGATGCTGTCACTAAGTCAGCCTGAACTCGCCCGGAAATTGCTTGAAGAAGCCGAAAACGACGTGGCAACACGCTGGCAGTTGTACAATTATCTCGCGAACATGCAATGCGAACCGACATCCGACACGCCAGCGTCCGCGGAAGCAACAGAATAGCCGCAAACAACAAAACAACATTGTCACCGGAACGCAAAACCGGTTGAAGGTGGAAAATAAAATGGATTTAACGACCAGATATCTGGGGTTGGAATTGAAAAACCCGATTGTGGTGTCTCCGTCGCCGTTGAGCGAACAAATTGACAGCGTCAAACGCATGGAGGACGCGGGCGCCGCCGCCGTGGCGCTGCATTCATTGTTTGAGGAACAAATCACATTGCAAAGCAATGAACTGGATGCGAATCTCGTTCAGGGCGAAAACAGTTTTGCCGAGGCGCTGACCTATTTCCCGGATATGGGGGATTACAAGATGGGCCCCGACGCTTACTTGGATCACATTCGCCGCGCAAAAGAGGCCGTGAACATTCCCATCATTGGCAGCCTGAACGGCGTTTCAGCCGGCGGTTGGCTTGATTTCGCCAAAAAGATTGAAGAAGCGGGCGCCGACGCGTTGGAGTTAAACGTATATTTTATTCCCACCAATCCGGGCATGACCGCGCAAACCCTGGAAGACATGTATGCCAGTATTGTGCAGTCCATTAAAAAGGTGGTTGCCGTCCCCGTCGCCATCAAGATAGGCCCTTATTTCAGCGCTTTGGCGAATGTGGCAAAACGTCTGGACCAGGCGTGCGCCAACGCGCTTGTTTTGTTTAATCGTTTCTACCAGCCGGATATTGATCTCGAAACTCTTGAAGTCAAGCCGGACTTGTTCCTGAGCGGTTCTAACGAACTGCGGCTGCGGCTGCGCTGGGTGGCAATACTTTATGGATCAATCAAAGCGGACATGGCAATAACGGGCGGCGTGCATACCGCGCAGGATGTCATTAAGTCAATGATGGTCGGCGCGAATGCGGCGATGTTGACATCCGCCCTACTCAAACACGGCATTGACCATCTTAAGGTTGTGTTGGACGGCGTTGTCGAGTGGATGGAAGCACATGAATATGAATCCATACGCCAAATGCAGGGCAGCATGAGCCATAAAAAATGTCCGGAGCCCGCGGCTTTCGAGCGCGCCAACTACATGAAGATTCTGACCGAATATACGCCGCAAACACCGTCGCCCATGAAATGAATGATTGACTGCCCGGATAGTAGTGTTGCACACCTGTTTTTCATAATGGGTGTGCGTTTTTTTTTCCGTCAGTATTTCCACTTTGAAGAAGCCGCGCCGCCTGCTTTAATATACTGGGAGCGCCTGTTCGTTGCCCGACCCTTGCGATAACAAGCGATCTGGCCCGTTCCCATTCCCTCGCGTTGCCGTCACTGGTTGATTTTCGGAGTACAAAAGAGAATGCATGCTGCCATCTACATTTGCGCATTTTTCATCGTTGCTCTTCTTCAAATGAACGTGTACGCTGACAACATCCGTTTTAATTTTGAAAACGGCATGCAATATTGGCGGATTATTGAAGGCGCTTTCGGCAACTTACGCACCGACCGCGCCACTTTTCATCATGGAAATGAGCCGTACAATAAGGAAGGCCTCTTCTTTCTCTCAACCCTCGAGTCGCACGGCGGTGAACCGGATGACACCTATACCGGCTGTATCGAATCGGCGGTATTTATACTGGAATCGCCCAAAATATATCTGAGCGTTGGCGGCGGCAATCATTCAGACACCTACATTGCCTTATGCGCGCTTGACGGCCGCGAGATTCGCTGGGCGCGGGGCGACAATGCGCAAAAAATGAAACAGCACCGTTGGGATGTGCCGGAACTGGTGGGTCACTCTGTGTTTATTCGAGTGTGCGACCAAAACACAGGCAGCTGGGGTCACATTACCCTTGATGATGTAAGGGCGCAAGGTGTCATAGACAAGGACGCCTCCGCCAAACATTGGCGGGAAACGCAATCCCAGCGAAAGCGTTTCGAATCCCGTCAGAGAATAACGGAAGCATTGGCAATTATCCGGAAGGGAAAACTGCGCCTGAAGGACCGTCCCCGCGCTGACATGGCCGGTTTCGTGCCCTGTGATTTTGACCAGGCCAAAGAG